>JAZFTZ010000185.1:0-3882 GCA_036446955.1 Thermodesulfobacteriota bacterium | reverse complement strand
CCTCGGCCAGCGCATCCTCGATGGAGACCAGCGGATAATTTCGCACCCACCGCTGGTAAAGCCTGATCATCTTCTCGCTATTCCCCTTGAAGCTGTCAGACTTGGCAAAGAAGTATTTCCCATCGGCAAAAAGTTCACTGGCGGCTACGTCTATGGCCAAGAGAATATCCTTGCCCGCGTCAAACCCGGCCAGCTTGATCGCCTCCAAGATGAGGTCAAAGGCGGCCTCGTGAGACTTGGCTTCCGGGGCGAAACCACCCTCATCTCCCACCGCGGTACTTAAGCCATGGCCGCGCAAGACGTCTTTTAGCGCGTGAAAGGTCTCCGCGCCCATGCGCAGCGCCTCGCTAAAACTGTTCGCGCCCACCGGCAGAATCATAAACTCCTGCACGTCCAGCGGGTTGTCCGCGTGCCGCCCGCCATTTAAGATATTCATATGGGGTAAAGGAAGCTGGCACAAGCCCACCCCCCCTAAGTATCGGTAAAGGGGCACGCCCAGATGGTCGGCCGCTGCCTTAGCCACGGCCAAGGACACGCCAAGAATGGCATTGGACCCCAGCCGGCTTTTATTAGCCGTGCCGTCCAATTCGACCAGCAACCGGTCTATATTTGACTGTTCCAGCGCCGGCCGTCCCACGAGTTTCGGCGCGATCACTTCCTTGACGTTCTTAACCGCCTTAATGACACCCAATCCCCGGTAGCGCTTTCTGGTCTTATCCCTAAGCTCCACTGCCTCGTGCTTCCCGGTGGACGCTCCCGAAGGAACCGAGGCCCTGCCCCAGGCTCCTCCTAATAAGAAGACGTCCACTTCCACTGTAGGATTCCCTCTGGAATCGAGAATTTCTCTGGCTTCAATCCTCTCTATCGCATCCATAAGAGAGTTACCCTCTCAATTTTAATGGTCTTTTCCAATATTAGCCTGTCCGCCGCCCGCTTGCAACAATGATTTGGCCTGCTCCTAACCCCTGAAATTCCCGGGGGACGGGGCCGCGGGCCCCGGGAAAGGCAAGAATTTGGGGGGAACCCTTTGTAAAGGGTTACCCCCCACACCCCCCTCCCAAACTTGGGGCTGGGTTTTGATTGGCGCTACTGCACCAATCAAAACCTAACTTAAAATTTAGGAAAGGGGTCTGGGGAAGAACCCTTTTTAAAGGGTTTTCCCCAGAGATGGTTTCCCCCACAAAAGGCCCGCGGCCTCGTCCCCCGGGAAAGATTTCCATATATGATGGCCTGAGGGTCGTGTTGACTAACCAGCCAGTTTCTGCTAGTAATATTGTTGCTTTAACAGGGGTCGGGGATGAAGCTGGAGGTGGCCAATCTGGCCGTGTTTCTGGCCTCGGACGACTCCCGAGGGATAAACGGACAGGCCATCAGTATATGTAGCGGACAGGTATTATACTGATAAATCGAGCCGGGGGAGAAATAGATATGCAGGCGGAGAGCTTTTTAAATAAAGAACTGGACCAGCTGGCGTTTATCACCTTGAACCGGCCCGATACGCTGAATTCCTTGACTTTTGAGGTCTAGCAGGAGCTAGCAGACATTTTTCTCCACCTGGGCGGACGAGAATCGGTGAAGACAGTGATTATCACCGGCAAGGGCCGGGGGTTCTGCTCAGGCGGGGACGTCAACGAAACCATCGGCCGGCTGATAAAGGCGGAAACGAGGGAGCTTCTGGAATTCACTCGGTTGAGCTATCAGGTAATAAAAAATATACGGGCGTTAAGAAAAACCGGTAATTGCCTCGGAGCGGGCCAAGTTCGGCTTTGTCTTTGTCAAGGTGGGGCTGGCCGGAGCAGATATGGGCGCCATGCAAGGCCTGGGAAGCTACCCGCTGGCTCTGGCCGCCTCGAAGGGATTAAGAAATGGAGGGAAGGTTTAATCAAGGGTTCAGTGGTGGAAAGGCTATATCGGGAGATTCGCGCGTGAGGATTTACGAAGGCACCAGCGAAATCCAACATCTGATTATCGCTAATGAGCTGCTAAAGTAATGATACTGGAACCGCAATTTGTTCTTAGACCTTTGAATGGCCATGAGGAGAACTGAGGATGAGGGAAAAGAGATTATTGATCGCGGCCGCGGGAAGTTATCCCAAGCTCTGCGACGACCCCAAACAGGTTAACCTGCGCCGGGCATTGAACAGGTTCGACCGGGGAGAGATATCCGCCGAAGAATTGGAAGGGGCTTACCGTGCCAACATAATCCGAGTGGTCAAGGACCAGGTGGCCGCGGGATTGGATGTGGTCACCGATGGCCAGATCCGCTGGGATGATTTGCTAAGTCCCTTCGCCAGAAACATGGAAGGAGTGAAGCTAGGCGGACTGACCCGCTTTTTCGACAACAATTTTTATTACCGGCAGCCCCATATAGTGGACAAGGTCGCGTTGAAAGGCCCGGTAACGGTGGCAGATTTCAACCTGGCCTGTTCGGTTAGCTCGGTGCCAGTGAAGCCGGTAGTGGTGGGCCCGTTCACTTTTGCCAAGCTCTGTGCAGATGAGCATTACCGGAGTATTGAAAAACTGACCCTGGATCTTGCCCGGGCACTTAACCAGGAGCTGGTAAGTCTGCAAGCGGCCGGCGCGAGGATGATTCAAGTGGACGAACCCAGCTTATGCTTCGCGCCCAACCAGGTGGAGCTGGCCAAAGAGGCGTTAGCGCTTATGACCGAAGGGGTTGAGGCGAAGATCACCCTCTGTCTCTACTTCGGCGGGATAAAGAAGATCTGGCCCCGGCTTCTCACCTTCCCGGTATCCACCCTGGCGATAGATCTGGTAAGCCATGAGGAAAATCTCGACATTCTTAAGGACGGTGGCACAGACAAGGAACTAGCCTTGGGCGTCATTGATGCAAGAAATACGAAAATGGAGGACGAAGATGATATAATTAATACTTTGAATCGGGCCGCCCAGCTGAGCTCGGCCGAGACTATATATTTGAGCCCGAATTGTGGCCTGGAGTTTTTGCCTTATGAGAGCGCCCGCAGAAAGATGGAGCTAATGGTAACGCTTGGCGGCAAGTTCAGGACGCAGAAGCAATGAGGAATAATAGAATGCTAAAGACGACCACGGTGGGAAGTTTTCCCAAACCTGATTACCTGGCCCAGGCCAGGGCCAAATTCAGCCGGGGCCTGATCTCTGCGGAAGAGTTGAAGGATGTAACCCTTCAGGCCACCCGGGAGGTGGTCAGGCTTCAAGAAGAAATTGGACTGGACATCTTGGTGGACGGCGAGATGGAGCGGGGAGATATGGCCACCTTCTTTGCCGAAAAAATGGCGGGATACAAGATCAGCGGCCTGGTCCGCTCCTACGGTAACCGGTATTACCGCAAACCCATCGTGGTAGGGAAAATACGACGCCCTCAGCCCATGACCCTGGAGATATTTAAGTTCGCCCAGGGTCTGACGCAAAAACCGATTAAGGGGATGCTTACCGGCCCGTACACCATGTGCGACTGGTCTTTTAACGAGTTTTACCCTAATCGACGCGCCCTGGTCCTTGATTTGGCAGCCGCCATCCATGAGGAGGCGGTCGAGTTGGAAAAGGCCGGGGCCAAATATATCCAGATAGACGAACCGGCCCTGTCCACCCGTGCGGAAGAGATAGAGATGGCCATTGAGGGGATGAAGATAGTAACCAAAGGCCTGAAGGCCAAGACCATAACTCACATCTGTTACGGTAAGTTCGACGCCATCTACCCCAAGGTGCTGGAGATGCCGGTTGACCAGCTAGACCTGGAACTGGCTAATAATCGGTTTGCGCTTTTAGATGATCTACGTCAGCCGAGATTCAATAAGGAGATCGGCCTGGGGGTAATCGATGTCCACAGCCATCTCATCGAGGAAAAGGAGCAGATCAAGGAAGGTATCATCAAGGCACTGGAGA
>JAZFTZ010000184.1:0-11615 GCA_036446955.1 Thermodesulfobacteriota bacterium | reverse complement strand
GTATTCCCATCTCCGAACATCACCGCCGGCACCGCCCAGCGGAGCAGAGGTTTCAAATGCTAAAGCTGGGAGTTGCCCTTGAACGAGGTCGGCTTTACCAGCGCATCGAGCGCAGGACAGACCGAATGATGGAGCAGGGGTTGGTCGAGGAGGTCTCTGATCTTGCCGGTCGGGGGTACTCATGGGAGCTGAGACCTTTGAAGACCATGATCTACAGGCCGATGGTTGATTATCTGAGAGATAAGCTGGATTTATCCCAAGCCGTTGAGGCGATTAAGACCGCTAGCAAGAGATATGCGAAAAGACAGATGACCTGGCTGAACGCGGATAGCGACATCCGCTGGATCGATGCCGACCGTAACGGCTGGGAGGGGATGGTGGCTGGAATGGCAGTTAGATTCTGGGAGGCCAATTGACCTGATGAATCGTCAACCAAACACCTCGGAGAAAGCCCTGTTAGTAGGCAGCCGCTTGCCCGCTAAGCAATCTTTTCACTGGGAAGACTCGCTGGTCGAGCTGAGGCTGCTGGCTTTGACCGCCGGAGCTCAGGTGGAAGCGCAATACCTCATCAAACTGTTACGGATAAACCCGGCCCTGTTCTTGGGTAAGGGTAAGGTGTCGGAGCTCAAGCAGGAAGTGGATAGCCGGGGAATAGATCTGGTGATATTTGATGACGACCTCTCTCCCATCCAGAACCGAAATCTGGAGGACGCCCTGGGGCTGAAGGTAATCGACAGGACCGGGCTTATCTTGGACATATTTGCCCGGCGGGCCAGAAGCAGCGAGGGAAAGCTCCAGGTAGAGCTGGCTCAACTGGTCTACTTGTTGCCCCGGCTCACCGGTAAGGGGGTCATGCTTTCTCGGCTGGGAGGGGGAATTGGCACCAAAGGTCCTGGAGAGACAAAGCTGGAGATGGACAGAAGAAGGATAAATGAAAGAATCGCCCTGATCAAGAAAAGGCTGGTAAAAGTGAGAAGGACCAGGGCCTTGCACAGGAAGGGCCGCCAAGGCCTGCCGCTCGTTTCTCTGGTCGGTTACACTAACTCGGGAAAGACCACCTTGTTTAATTGCATGACCGGCGCCCGGGCCATGGCTGAAGACAAACTCTTTGCCACGCTGGACCCGCTGGTGCGCAGCCTGACCCTGCCCGCAGGCACCAAGATCCTGTTGAGCGATACGGTCGGCTTTATCCGAAAATTGCCCCACCAATTGGTGGAAGCCTTCAAGGCTACTTTCGAGGAGGTATCCAAGGCAGACTTGCTCCTTAATGTGGTGGATATCAGCCACCCGGTGGCCCAAGAACAGACCGAGGTAGTATCTAATGTTCTGGAGCAATTAGAATTGCGGGACAAACCCCTGATTCACGTGCTGAATAAGATTGACCTTTTGGCTGATTCTCTTGTGCCAAGCTGGCCCAGCCGCTTGAGAGATGCGGTGGCCGTTGCTGCTTTGGATGGAAAGGGGATTGAAGAGCTTAAAGCTCGTCTGGAGTTCTACCTGAAGGTGGATCCGGAGATCCTCGACGCGCGCGGCTGGCGGTAAGCTAGCCGATCAGAGGGTTGAGTGAAGTATGACGATCGCTAATCTGTTGACCGGAGCGCGGATTCTGGCCGTCCCGGTTTTCCTGGTCCTGGTGCTGTCCCATTATTACCTGCTAGCGTTGGTACTGTTTTTTCTTGCCGGGGTTAGCGACATAATTGATGGGGCGATAGCCCGCTTTTATAACCAAAAAAGCCGACTGGGGTCTTTCTTGGACCCCATAGC
Source organism: Thermodesulfobacteriota bacterium (assembly GCA_036446955.1). Taxonomy (GTDB): domain Bacteria; phylum Desulfobacterota; class JAZFTZ01; order JAZFTZ01; family JAZFTZ01; genus JAZFTZ01. The sequence goes on along the minus strand of JAZFTZ010000184.1, from coordinate 9,851 downwards.
CGATAAGCTTCTAATCTCCTCCTCCTTTATAGTGTTGGCCATTGTTGGCCTGGTCCCGATCTGGATGATGGCTTTGGTATTGGCCCGTGACTTGGTCATTTTGGCCGGGGTGCTATTCTTGTTTTTCGCCTCCAAGGAGTTCAATCTGGAACCGAGCATGTGGGGCAAGGTGGCTACCGCGGCTCAGTGCTCTTTAATCTTTCTGGTGTTAGCCGCTGTCGGTGGTTGGGAGATCACGTTCTTAACCGCTATCGCTTCAACGGCAACCGTGCTGACGACGATCATTTCCGGCTTGCTCTACGTCTCATTGGGGGTAAAGGTCTTCCAGGGAACCGGCAGAGGAGTGATCCCTTTTTGACCGGGCCAACCGAAGCAGAGTGGTCCAAAAAAGAAAAGCCAAACCTTTCCCGGGGGGCGGGGCCGCGGGAAAGGCAGGAGTTTGGGGGAAACCCTTTTAAAAGAGTTCTCCCCCACCCCCTTTCTAAAACTTTGGGCCGGGTTTGGATTGGCGCGGCCGCGCCAATCCAAACGGACCAGCTCGGGGTAGGGGGTTCCAGGGGGAGGTTTTCCCTTGACAGGTTGGCTAAAACCCTGTTATTTTCAAGCCGTTTGGTAGGAGGAAGGTGAGCTAGTGAGCGGAGCAGAATTTTTACTTCCCCCCGGGACCAAGGATTTCTTGCCCGACCGGGCAGAGAGGCTGGCCGAGATACAGGCAGTAGCCTTTAATGTATTCAACCGGTGGGGTTTTCGCCTGGTTGTCATGCCCGGCTTTGAGCATCTGGAGGTCTTTTCTTTGGGAAGCAGCCCCGATTTGGAAGCGGCAGCTTTCAAGTTGAACGATCGGGCGACGGGCAAGGTGATTGCCATTACCCCCGATTTCACTCCCCAGGTGGCCCGTTTGGTGGCCAGCCGCATGCGAGAGCTGCCCCGCCCGCTGAGATTATTTTATGGGGGGCGGGTGCTCAGGGATCGCCCGAACGGCAGCGCCCGTTCCCGTGAGCTATTTCAGGCCGGGGTAGAGCTGATCGGCCTGGAATCGGCTGAAGCCGACGCCGAGATGATAGCCATGGCGGTGGAATCGGTAAGCGAGCTGGGCATTAGCGACTTTCGCATCTCGGTAGGCCAGCTGGAATTCATTCGAGCCATCCTGAGTTCGGCTGAGCTGTCTTCTGGAGTTGAGCTTCACGTACGAGCGGCCTTGGCCAAGAAGGATGTTTCCGGGTTGAACTCCATAGTTCGGGACCAAGGTCTAAGTTCCGAAAAAGCCGAGATGATTTGCGCGCTTCCCGGTTTATATGGAGGTCAGGAAGTGCTGACCAAGGCGGCCGGGCTTTGCCAGGATAAGGCTGCCCAGCTGGCACTTAAGAATCTCAATCAGGTGCTGGCCACAGTAGAGATATATGGACTGAGCGATTACATCTCCATTGATTTGGGCGAGATGCGCGGGTTCGGTTATCACACCGGCGTAATCTTCGAGGGTTTTGTACCGGGTCAGGGTTTTGCAGTCCTTAAGGGGGGCAGGTACGATTCTTTGTTGGGCAAGTACGGCCTTGACTGCCCGGCCACCGGCTTCACCCTGAATCTGGAGGCCCTTCTTCTGGCCCGAGAAAGCAGGGGATTGACCGCTAAGAAGGGCGGGCTGGACTTCTTGATTATCAGCCTGGAGTCAGATAAAAGGCGGGCGCTAGAGATGGCCAAGGCCTTGCGAGGTATGAATTTCAGAGTGGCCAGGGACATTATTGAGCGAGACATAAACGGCTCGCTCATTTACGCCGAGCGTAACCGGATTGCGCGCGCCCTCATCCTGGGCCATCCTGGTTGTCAAAGGGATGAGGTTATATTAAAGAATGTCCTGGGGGGAGAAGAGGTTATACTGAAGATTGATGATATCATCAGCGGGAGTTTCCCAGGCTCGGCCGGAGAGGCCGAGCCTGGTTAGGAACCGGCTTATCGTTGGGTGGGGGCATGGCCAATATAGTTGTGGTAGGCGTCCAGTGGGGCGACGAAGGCAAAGGGAAGATAGTAGACCTGCTCGCCAAGGATGCTGATGTCGTTGTGCGTTTCCAAGGCGGGAGCAATGCCGGCCACACGGTAGAGGTGGGCGGTGAGCGGTTCATCCTCCACCTCATCCCTTCCGGTGTCCTGCATTCAGGCAGCAAATGCGTGATAGCTGCCGGGGTGGTGGTGGATCCGGAAGTGCTGGTGGATGAGATTTCCCAGCTCAAGCAGAGAGGCTATCTTCAAAACGACCGGGGCCTGGTAGTGAGTGATCGAGCTCAAATAGTTCTCCCTTATCATAAGAAGATAGACCTGCTTAGAGAGCAGCGGCTGGGGATAAACCGCATAGGCACCACCGGCCGGGGTATAGGGCCAGCCTATGAGGATAGGGTAGCTCGCCGGGGGATTCTTTTTTGTGAATTTATAGATCCGGCACAGTTTCGCCGGCGTCTGGAATCTTGTTTGCCCTACGTCAATTCTTACTTGAAGAACGTACTGAATGCCAGCCCTTATAACCTGGAGGAGCTTTATCAGCCCTTAGTCGAGAAATCCAGGCTGCTGGCAAGATTAAGCGTCGATACCTCTCTCCTTTTAGACCAGGAGATTAAAAAGGGAAGCAATATCCTATTTGAGGGCGCCCAGGGCACCTTACTGGATGTCAACCACGGCAGCTACCCCTTTGTTACCTCCAGCAGTACCATCGCTGGTGGAGCCCTGGCTGGCGCGGGTGTGGGGCCGACCAAGATCTCCAGGGTTATCGGGGTGAGCAAGGCTTACACCACCCGGGTGGGAGGAGGGCCCTTTCCCTCGGAGATTACCGGCTCTTTGCAAGACGAGCTGCGAGAGAAAGGTCGGGAGTATGGTGCCACTACCGGAAGACCCCGTCGGTGTGGCTGGCTGGATGCGGTGGTAGGCCGCTACGCCGCCCGGCTGAACGGTTTAGACCTTTTGGCGATAACCAAGCTCGATGTCTTATCAGGGTTAGAGAAGGTTAAGATCTGCAAGGCCTACAACTACCGAGGAAGAATATTAACCGAGTTTCCCGCCAATCCTCAGGTGCTTTTGGATTGTCAACCCGTGTACGAAGAGATGGAGGGCTGGAAGCAAGACATATCCGAGGCTCGACGGTTGGAGGACTTGCCTCCAGCCGCCAGAGATTACCTGGATCGGCTGGAAAAGATATTGGAGGTAAAGATTGGCCTGATATCCGTGGGTTGTGAGCGGCAACAGACTATTGTGGTGGTGAATCCCTTCCGGGTTTGATGGCTAATGGGGAGATAGACGTGAACGGCCGCCCTGCTTCTGTTAGAGTGGACCCGATCAGTGGCATTGAAAGGCTCAGCGAGGGCATCATCTGGTGGGTCATCCTGGCTGCCATCGCCTTGATGAACTTTGAGTTCATCCAGGTGAAGAGCACTGTCGGGATTTATGTCCTTACCGCATTAATCGGGGCTTTTAATTTCTTATTGCATCACACCATTCCCGGCCGTTTGCTTTTACGGCACCGAACCTACTGGCAGGTAATCGTCCAGCTTATATTCACCGCCGGCCTGGTCAATCTGACCGGGGGCATACATAGCCGCTTTTACTTCGTCTATTTCCTGCCCATCATATTGACCACCGTGGTCATTAACCAGCGCCGATTGACCACCGAGGTATTGGCTCTGGTTTCTCTGTTAACCGTGGTTGAGGCAGCCTGGAGTGCGGGCAGCCGAAATTTCATCTCCACTTTACCGATAACCACCTTAAAGATATTCACCCTGGTCACTGTGGGCGTCTTCAGCAACGAGCTGGGGCGATGGCTGGCTCGGGAGAGAAAGGAAAGCGAGGAGAAAAGCCAGCAATTGCTGGATCGGGCGCGGCAACTGGCAGCTGTCCGAGCGGTGGCCAGCCACATAAACTCCGATATAGATATTAACAAGACCTTTCCGTTGATGGCTCAAGAGGCAAAGAAAATAGTTCCTTTCGACCGGGCAAGCATAGCGCTGAGCGCGGATGGGGGCACCAGGATGGAGTTACTCGCTGTATACGGTGTAGGCGAGGAATCCTTTGGCGCCTCGTACAGTTGTCCCTTGTCGGGAACGGTGCTGGAGAAAGCGATGGAGCGAGGCCAGCCGGTCGTGAGAGCGGAGCTGACCCCCGGGGGGGACTCTTTCACAACGACAGACCTTTTGCTGGCCGAGGGCTTGCGCTCCCATATCTCCTTTCCCTTGATCTCCCATGGGCAGATCTTGGGCAGCTTGAATTTATCAAGCGTGAGGCCGGGCCTGGTGACCTCCTTCGACCAGGATATCTTGAAACCGTTGGTAGAAGAAGTGGCCATGGCACTGTCTAATCATATGCTGTTTAAGCGGGTGAAGCAAGAATCGATCACCGATAGCCTCACCGAACTCTACAACCACCGCTATTTTCAGGAGCAGCTGGAACTCGAGATAAAGAAGGCCACTAGACGGGACCGGCCGCTGGCGATGATAATCGGGGATCTGGATCATTTCAAGGTCTTCAACGATATGAACGGTCATGTGCTCGGGGATGAGGCGCTAAGGAACGTCGCCAAGTTGCTGAGGAACTCGGTGCGGGCTGAAGACCTGGTGGCCCGTTACGGCGGAGAGGAGTTTGTTATTCTCCTTTCCGAGACCGATGGGCCCGGTGCACTGCTGGTGGCAGAGAGGTTGAGAAGGAGGATAGAGGAATTCAAGTTCAACACCAAGCCCGATGTGTTTACCCCGCTGACAATAAGCACTGGAATCGCCGTTTTCCCCAAAGACGCCCATGTCCGGGAATGGCTGGTGAAAAGGGCGGACCAAGCCCTGTATATAGCCAAAAGAAGAGGCCGCAACCAGGTCTGTCTCTTTAGTCAGCAGGAATTGAGTCTGGATGAGCTCTCTCCCACCGAACTGATTAAAGAGGATCTCTCGCTGGGAATTATTCAGGCCCTGGCAGCCGCGGTCGATGCCAAGGATGCATATACCTACCGGCACTCGGAAGCGGTATCTAAGTTTGCCCGCGTGCTGGCTAAAGGCCTGGGGATGAGCTCGGGCGAGATCGAGGAGATTAAGATGGCCGGTATGCTTCATGACGTGGGAAAGATCGGCATTTCCGACGACATCTTGCGTAAGCCTGGCCGACTTACCCCGGAGGAATGGGAGATAATCAAGCAACACTCGCAATTGGCTTGCAATATCCTTAAACATGTTCTCAGCTTACATCCCATTATGTCCGCGGTCTTGCATCATCATGAACGTTACGACGGTGGCGGATACCCTGCTGGGCTTAAGGGCGATGATATCCCCCTGGTTGCCAGGATACTCTGTCTGGCGGATTCGTACCATGCGCTTATAAGCGATCGGCCTTACCGCATGGCATTCTCTCCCCAAGCGGCTCTTGAAGAAATAAAGAATGGTTCGGGCACCCAATTCGACCCCGCGCTGGTCAAGGTTTTCGTGCAGATCCTCTCTACGACCCCAAGTGAGCTAACTTAAAGGAAGTTTTTCCCTGGTATATGATGATTTTGCCGATCGGCCGTGATTATCTTGATCGGATAGGTTTTGGCCCCTTTAGCGGGAAATAGTTCAATGGTTGAGAACGGTAAGCTTACCCTGGGCGAGATACTCATCTCGGAAAACCTCTTAAACCGGGAGCAATTGGCCGAAGTCCTGTTGTTCTAAAAGCAACAGGCTAAGTATAAACCGCTCGTGCCGGCCTGGTTACCCTTAGAGAGGACGGACTGTATAAGGCGGTCAAAGGGGCCACCAGCCCGGCGGAGGTCTTCCGGGTAGCCCACTACGTGGAAAGTGAGGACGACGGCGAGTTTGACGTGGATGGTGTAATAGCTAGATGCGAAGGTTGAGCCGCGCTATCGGGCCAAGGGTGTTTTGTGGAGGAGCCCCTGAATCTTTCCAGAGAGAGGGGCCCTCGGCCCCGTCCCCCTGGAAAGGTTTCCTATAACGCCCCGGCGCTCGTCTATTGACATAACCGATTAAGGATGATAATTAAATTGCTTCCAGGGCAGGATTTATCTCGCCGGCTAGCTGGCGAGGATTCGCTATATTCCCGGTGGGGGAGAAGAGGTTGGTAAGGGAGTATTTTACTGGTAGTTTCTTGCCTGATTATGTCGGCCGAATTGTTGCTGGCTGGGTCCCTTCAAGGCCGGCTCTTGGATACAGGTATAGGTTCACCGCAGGCGTTTGGACTAGGAGCAAAATAAATATTGCCAGGAGGAACTTGTGGCTAAAGATTTAAGAACTTTTATTGAGATTCTGGAAAAAAACCAACAAATCATACGGGCGAAAAAACCGGTGGACCCCAGAGAGCAGATGAGTGCCCTGGTCTGGGAGGCGCTGCCTGATAAGGCCATCTTCTTTGAGAACTTGGCCGGCTTTCCCGACTGGCAGGCGGTGGCCGGGACCATTGAGAGCCGGCAGCGGGTGGCCCTGGCCTTGGGGCTTTCCCCCGACCGGGTCCTGCCCGAGTACAGCAAGCTCTGGAATAGAGAGCTTCTCCCTTATGAAAAAGTCAGCCATGGCCCGGTTAAAGAAGTAGTCTTAACCGGCAACGATGTAAATCTCCTTGAGCTGCCGATACCTAAGAACTGTGAACGGGACGGCGGCCCTTATCTGACCTTTTCCGAGACCATTTGCAAGGATCCGGACACCGGCATTCATAATGCCGCCATCCTTCGCATCCAGATCAAAAGCGAGAACAAGACCGGTATTTATTGCGTTTACGGTAAGCATACCTGGGAGATTTACCGCAAGTATGAGAGGATGAACGAACCTATGCCGGTGGCGATTACCATAGGACACCATCCTGCCATGCACCTGGCCGGCACCTGGGCCGGCCCCATGGACGTGGATGAGTTGAAGCTGGCGGGAACCATCATGGGGGAGCCATTGCGCGTGGTGAAGGCGGAGACCTCCGACCTGATGGTCCCGGCGGATGCTGAGGCGGTCATTGAAGGGGTGGTTCCTCCGGGCGTCAGGGAACCGGAAGGTCCTCACGCCGAGTTCACCGGCTATTATCCCCGGATATACAGTGAGCCTATCATAGAGGTTAAGGCCATTACCCGCAGGAAGAAGCCCATATATGATTTCAATTGGAGCGCCCATCCCGGTGTATGCACCTCATTGGGGATCGAGGGATACCTCTATAATCGTATAAAGGAGGTGGAAGGTTATATAGATATCAAGGATGTGCATATCTTCCCCCAGGTGGACCATTTCTTAGTGATAGTCCAGTTCACTCCCCAGTATGAAGGCCAGGCTAAAAACGTCCTTATGGCCGCGCTCTCCGGAGCCACCATTCACACCAAGCTGGCCATCGCGGTGGACGAGGATGTAAATATATATGATCCCGCTGAAATCCTCTGGGCGCTGGCCAACCGGACCCACCCAAAACTAGATGTATTTATTATTGGAGATACCCGCAACCATCCTTTTGATATAAAGCTGCCTCTGGACGAGGAGGGGACGGTGCCGGTCAGAGTGGGCTCCAAGATGGGCATAGATGCCACTAAGCCGCCAACGACAAAACCAGACGCGCGCCGGGCGTTTGACCGTGCCCGGCCGGTGGGTTGGGACAAGGTAAAGCTAGCCGATTTTCTATAAAGCGAAGGGAGAGAATGGTGGAAGAAAGGGACATTGGTTTCTATCACTTGATGGAAAGGTGCTCGTTTGAGACCTTTTCTATTCCCAATTTACGCGGGTTGACCGGACTGGTGGACCTCCATACCCACCCGGGCCTAGGCCGGGCCGATCCTCTGGCCCTGGCCAAGCAGGCCAGCCGGGCCGGGATGCGGGCTCTGGTGTTCAAGATGACCAACGCGCCCTCCATGGAGGTTGCCGGTGTGGTGAACGATACGGTCCGGGAGTGGGCGCAAAGGGAAGGGCTGGAACCGGTAACCTGCTTTGGCAGCCTGGTCTTCAATACCTTCCTGGGAGGAGTAAACTTAGATTTGGCCCGCCGCTCGATTCGCGCCGGAGCCAAGGCTTTGTGGATGCCCACCCTCACTTCCGCTTACCACCTCATGCGCACCAAAGGAATAAGCTTTGAAGAGGCAAAGAGGCAGGGGGTTTATCTGCTTAATAATGGTAAGCTGAAGCCGGAAGCAAAAGATGTGCTTAAGCTGGCCTTGGACAAAGACGTCATTCTTTCTTTTGGTCATCTCTCCCCTCACGAGATCTTTGCCTTGGCTGAGGAGGCCAACCGAATAAAGTTTGCCAAGGTCATGGTCGACCATCCCTTCGCCTCGGTGGTGGGATTGGTCCCGGAAGATTTTCCTCGCCTGGCAAATCTTGGTGTGTTCATTAACTTTACCTATTTTGAGCTTTCCCCTTACGGAGGAGTCAACCCTGAGGAAATGGCCAACTGGGTGAAAGAGATCGGCCCGGAACGGGTGCTGTTGTCCTCGGACGTGGGCCCGGAGGTTCTTCCCAACCCGGTGGAGAGTATGAGACTTTTGACCGCCATGTTACAGGCCGGCGGTATTGAGCAGTCGTGGATAAAGATGATGGCCGCGGATAACGCTTGCCGCCTTTTGGGACTCGAGCCCGGTTCAAAGACGAGGAGGAAAAAATGAAAATTGATATTCACGCCCATATACTTCCCGCTGACTTTTTTCCCCAAGCGGAGAAGCTGGGTGTAAATGTAGCCGTCGGGAGAATATCTAAGCCGCCAACTAAACTGTTTGACAACCTGGACGATAGACTCCAGGATATGGAGAAGTACCGGGTCAGCATGCAGATTTTGAGCATGGGGCCGCCGGGCGTGGATATGGAAGGGGCGAGCTCGAAACAGAGCGTGGAATTAGCTCGCCGGTTTAACGATTATCTGGCTGAGCTGGTTGCCAAGCACCCCAAGCAGTTTCAAGCCCTGGCTGTGCTGCCCCTCCAAGATATTGAGGCGTCTCTAAATGAGCTGGATCGGGCGGTTAAGGAATTGGGGCTGAAGGGGGGGAAGGTTTTCAGCAACGTCAAAGGTAAGTACCTGGACCATCCCGATTTCTGGCCAATTTATGATAAATGTTGTCAGTTGGATGTTCCGCTGTATATACATCCCACCAGACCTCCCTATGTGGACAATATGATAGACCTCGGCCTCATGATCCCTATCGGTTTCTTGTTTGATTCCTCACTGACTGTGGCCCGTTTGATCTACTCCGGGGTCATGGAGAAGTTTCCTCAACTGAAGCTTATCCTGGCCCACTTGGGCAGCACCTTGATCTACCTGGCCGCTCGGCTCGATATCGAGGGTGTTTCCCTTGACAAGGATAAGCCCGCCCCTCGTTCCCAGCTACCATTTCCTCCTACCCATTACCTAAAGACTATTTACACCGATACCGTCTCCCATCATAAGCCAGCCTACTATTGCGCGCTGGAGACCTGTGGGGCAGATAAGATCTTGCTGGGCAGCGACTATCCTTATTCATTATGGGACCAGACGGTGGATGCTATAGAGGAGCTGGATATTCCCCAGGATGATAAGGAGAGGATATATTTCAAGAACGCCCAGACACTCTTTAAGTTGAGCTCCTGATTAGCTTTACTCTGGATAGAAGCCGCGGCCTTTCAGGGTGATGGGGCCGTGGCCCCCTCTGTGGGGGAAACCCTTTAAAGATAGTATATGTGGGGGCAACCCTTTAAAAAGGGTTCTCCCCCACACCCCCTTCCCAAACCCAACTCAAAATTTGGGCAAGGGGTCTGGAGAAGAACCCTACTCACACCCCAAGAAGCTTCGCTTCTCGGGGGGCGGAAATTAAAGGGTTTCCCCCACAACATATGAATCTAACCAAAGATTGATTGATTTTTCCCGCAACATGGAATAGATAAGTAAAGATACTGTTTGAAGGGAGAAGA
>JAZFTZ010000183.1:0-10486 GCA_036446955.1 Thermodesulfobacteriota bacterium | reverse complement strand
GGTGCGGGGGGCAACCCTTTTTAAAGGGGTCCCCCCGCAAAATGGTTTTCCCCAGAGAAGGCTTTCCCCTACCCTTAGCTGACCTGCCACTTTGACTGCTAACGATAAGTTTGATATATTAATTGCCCAGGGAAGGGCGATGAGAAAAGAGAGCAAAATAGCCCAGACCGTGATTTCTCTGATTAAGGGAGACATAACCGCGCTCGAGGTGGATGCAGTGGTTAACGCGGCCAACAACCACCTGTGGATGGGCGGCGGGGTGGCCGGCGCGATAAAAAGGAACGGGGGCGCGGATATTGAGCGGGAGGCGGTCAAACAGGGGCCCATACCCGTGGGCGAGGCAGTGATTACCGGCGCGGGCAGACTGGCCGCTAAGTACGTTATTCATGCTGCGGTCATGGGACAGGACCTCAAGACCGACCGGGGTAAAATCTGTCGAGCCACCCGGGCCAGCCTTAAGCTCTGCCAGGAGCGGGGTCTGAAAAGTGTAGCCTTTCCCGCGTTGGGCACTGGAGTCGGAGGCTTCCCCTATGCTGAGGCGGCCAGGGCAATGCTTTCTGAGCTAGTTGATTTTGTCAATAACTACACCGGCCTGAAATCAATCGTGTTCGCCCTCTTTGACCAGGCGGCATTCGATTCCTTTTCTAAAGAGTTGGACAACATCGGAAGGCACTAGCCGGGGCGATGGAAGGGATAAACGGACTAAAACCTGGTCTTCTCCTCCATATCTGTTGCGCACCCTGCTCCACTCATGTGGTGGAAGTCTTAAGCCAGGACTTTGACCTGGTCGGCTACTTCCTCGGCCCCAATATCCATCCCGAAGAGGAGTACAGGCGGCGGCTGAAGCAGGCGGAGAATTATTGCCAGCGGATTAATCTTTCCCTGGTTAGTGCTCCCTACCAACCAGAGAGATGGTTTCAATCGGCGTCTGATTTGGCCGAGGAACCCGAGGGGGGAAGGCGATGTGATATATGTCACCGCCTCAGGCTGGATGAGACCGCCCGTTTTGCCAAGGAGCGTGGGTTTGATTATTTTGCCACCACCCTTACCATAAGTCCCCATAAGCGGGCCAGCGTAATAAACGCTATCGGAAGACGGGTGGCTGCTGAGCGGGGAGTTGAGTTCTTTGCTGCCGACTTCAAGAAAAAGGATGGTTTCAAAAAGAGTCTGGAGATAACCAGGCGCCTTAATATATATCGGCAAGATTATTGTGGCTGCTTATTCAGTCTTAGAGAGAGACAGCAAAGGCAAACGCCTGCCAAGGTCCGGACTCAAGGGCAGGATAGGCGGGCAAGGAGACCTGTTGACGGTAGCCAACCATGAAGAGATGTGAAGGGTGTGGCAAGGAATTAGTAGTCAGCGCCCAAGGAAGCTGGGAGTGTATTAGCGAAGGCTGCCCCAATGCTGTCGAGGCATTGCGGTTACGTCCCAGACGGGGCAGCCTGTTGGCCCTGCCCAAGATATTCTCTGGAATTGCCCTTGTCAACCTGATCCGAGGCGACGTGGGCCGCTTTGAAGTGGGCTCTCGTGTGGTCTTGGGAATAGCCCTGGAGGACGTCTCATCAAGAAGGCGGGGGCATTTCAGCCTGTGGGAAGAAAGCGAGGATAATTCCTGAAGGTCAGAAAAGCCTCTTGCTGTCCAACATAAGGGTTACCGGCCCATCGTTTACCAAACCCACCTCCATGGACTCTTGAAAAACACCGGTTTGCACCGGTAAGCCCAGCTCCCTGAACCGGTGCACAAATCGTTCGTATAACTCCCGGGCTTTTTCTGGAGCGGCTGCCTGGCTGAAAGAAGGGCGACGGCCCTTGCGACAATCTCCGAGTAAAGTGAACTAGGAGACGACCAGGATCTCTCCCGAGACCTCCTCTACGGTCAAGTTCATCTTACCCTGGTCATTCTCGAAGACCCTCAGCTGAGCGATCTTGTCCGCCAGATAATGGACATCGGTCAAGGCATCCTCTCGGTCAATGCCCACCAGTACCAGTAAGCCCTTGCCTAGGCGAGCAATTAACCGGCCCTGACATGATACCTGAGCCTGGCTCACCCTCTGCACCACCGCTCTCATAGCTTGTTTGATACACTACTGATCGGACTTTATCAAAACAGGACGGGTTGTTGTTCTATGGGGGAAACCCTTTAAAAAGGGTTCTCCCCCATACCCCCTTCCTAAACTTTAGGTTATGTTTGGGGGGAGGGGCCCACGGCCACGTCCCCCTGGAAAAACTCAGGGTTTCCCCCACAAAGGGCTAACTTTGCTCCCTTCCCCTGGGAGTGTAACCTAAGTCTTATAACAATATAGTACTAGATTGGGTGTTAGTTGACACTGGCAGAGGGTGTAATATATATTATATATTTTTTTACTGTATTATTATATATATGTGCCAGAGGCGGTTGATCTTCCTTGGGGAACAAAACTCTGTTTTTAGTAAAGGAGGTGAGAGCCGTGAGAAGATTTCCAGCCTTTCTAGCCATAGTCTTTGTCTGCGGGCAGCTTGTTTTCTGGTCTGCTTTCAGTCAAGCCCAGGTCAGGTTCGCCAGTGGGTTCAGATTCAACCCTCACTATGTCTTGCCGGTGACCGCGGCCCTGGAAAAAGGTTTGTGGGAGAATCAGGGAGTAAAGGTCAAATGGTTGCCTTTTCGCTCTACTACTACCATGAACAGGGCAGTGGCCGCGGGCGAGATTGACATGGGCTCGGTGGGGTTGAACAGCCTGATTAAAGCGGTTTCGGCAGGCATTGCCCAGGTGGCGGTGGCCGATCCAGCCATCTCAACGGACTTCTATTTCTGGGTGCGAAGCGATGCGCGTATTAAAACGCCCAAGGATCTAAAAGGTGCCAAGCTCGGGGTTACCCGGTTCGGTTCGGAGAGCCATGCTTACGCGGTGGCCGTGCTGAGGGCTCTGGGCGTGGAGAAGGATGTCAAGGTCTTGTCCATGGGTGGAGGCCGGGTGCAGATAGCTGCGCTTAAGACCGGGGGCATAGACATCAGCAATTTAAGCTTTTTCACTATGGCTGCTGTTAAAGCCAGGGGGGAGGTGCGCTCGGTCTTAAGGGCAAACGACTACCTGCCTAAGGACTACCAGCACCTTCACCTGATCTACTCGCTCAGAGACTTTTTGAAAAACAATCCGGCCCGGGCGAGAAAGATCATAAAGGGATTCCTCCAGGGAGCAGAATTTGTGATGAAGAACCGCAGCTGGACTATAGACCAGCTGAAGGCAGGGTATCGCTACCCGCAGGCAGCAGCCGAGCTCGCTTATCCTTTGCTCCAGTACGACGTCAAGGGGAAACTGAATAAAAGCCGGGCCCGAAGCGCCATCAAGTTCTTGGTGGAGAATAACCTTCTGGCCCGAGACAAGGCGCCTCCGCTAGCAAAACTTTTTGCCGAAGGTTACACACCTTGAGAAGAGGATAAAAGAATGCCGGAGCGGGTATACATCTTCGATACCACTTTAAGGGATGGGGAACAGTCGCCCGGAGCCAGTATGGGCCTGGAGGAAAAACTGCAAATAGCGGCTCAGCTGGAGCGACTTGGAGTGGATGTCATCGAGGCAGGTTTTCCTATCGCCTCGGAGGGTGAGTCCGACGCCGTTCGCCAGATAGCTCGATCCATAAAAAAGGTGACCGTTACTGGCCTTACTCGAACCAGGAAGGCGGACATAGACCGAACCTGGAAAGCGATCTCGGTTGCCCGTCGTCCTCGACTGCATATTTTTATCGCCACCTCTGACATCCATTTGAAATATAAACTTAAGATGACCAGGGAGCAGGTCCTGAAGGAGGCGGTAGAGGCAGTCCGCCACGGCAAGGGTTACACTCCCGATGTTGAATTCTCGGCTGAGGACGCCACCCGCAGTGATCGGGAGTTCCTGGCTCGGGTAGTGGCCGCGGTGATCGACGCCGGTGCCAGCGTGGTCAACATACCCGACACCGTGGGTTACGCCATTCCCATAGGGATGAGGGACCTGATCCTTTATTTGAGGTCCCATGTGTCCAATATTGACCAGGTGGTACTAAGCTGCCATTGCCATAACGACCTGGGTCTGGCAGTGGCCAACTCTCTGGCCGCGGTGAACGCGGGTGTGCGCCAGGTGGAATGCACTATCAACGGTATTGGCGAGCGGGCCGGGAACGCATCACTGGAAGAGTTGGTCATGACCTGGAAGACCAGAAACGACATCCTACCCTTTGTCACCAAGGTAAATACCAGCGAGATTTATCGGTCAAGCCGCCTGTTGAGTAGCTTAACCGGATTGACCGTGGCCCGCAATAAGCCCATAGTGGGGAAAAACGCCTTTGCTCACGAGGCAGGTATTCACCAGCATGGCGTTATCCAGAAGGCCATCACCTACGAGATTATGACTCCGGACGATATAGGGCGGGACTCCAGCGAACTGGTTATGGGCAAACATTCCGGCCGCCATGGTTTGCGAAAGAGGTGCAAGGAGCTGGGATATAGCTTGACCCGGGATAAACTGGAAAGGGTCTACCTTCGGTTCATGGAGCTGGCTGACAAGAAGCGGGAGGTCTTCGACGAGGACCTGATGGCCGTGCTGGATGATGAACTCTCCAGGCAAAGAAAGGTATTTGAACTGGATTATCTACAGACGATCGGAGGCACCGGCAGCCTGCCTACGGCCACAGTAAGACTGAAACAGAAAGGCAAACTGTTAATGGATTCAGCCACCGGCGATGGGCCAGTGGATGCCACTTACAAAGCCATTGACAGGATTACCGGCAAGCAGGGGAAGCTGCTTGAGTACTTCATAAATGCGGTCAGCAAGGGAAAAGACGCGGTCGGCGAAGCTCAGGTAAAAGTGGACTTTGGAGATGCCCCGGTAATCGGCCGCGCCTCCTCCACCGATATCATCGAAGCCAGTGCCCGGGCCTATCTTAGTGCTTTAAACAAGGCGCTCTTGTCGAAGAAGAAACCATCGCCGAAAAGAGAGCGCAATAAATAGCACCCGGCCCGTGGTTTCTTTCCGGCTATGGTTTGGCCCACCCATGCTGAGGTCGGTTTGGAAGAAGGGTTATCATGTCTTGCCCAGCAGCGGTCTCCAGGCAGGCGATATGCTTCGAACGAGCCCGGCCCGAGGACCTGCCTTTCATTGCCAAGGAGTTGGCCAGGCTCAAGCTTGACGCGGAGGAACTTGACCCAACACAGTTTTGCCTGGCCAGAGCGGGAGACAAGATAATAGGCTTCGGCCGGCTAAAGCACTATCAGGGCATCTGCGAAATGGCTTCCCTGGCGGTGTTGGAAGAACGTCGGGGCAAGGGAATCGGCCAGGAAATTGCCTCCCGGCTTATCAAGGAGTGTCCGAATAGAACCGTCTATTTGGTTACTGATATCCCGGTTTTCTTTGAAAAGCTGGGTTTCAAGATAACCGACCAATATCCCCGCATTCTGGGGGATAAGTTGAAGACCTTCTGTGCCCAGGCCGCCTCAAACCCGGTGGTGGCCATGGTCCTTAAGCTAGAGTCGCCGCGCTGATATGGATTCTTTCTCTCACACCATGCTGGGTGCGGTGATAGCCAAGGCCGGCTTTCGCCAGCGGCTGGGTCGGTACGCCACCGCCGCGCTGGCGATAAGCGCGGTATTTCCCGATGTCGATCTCATCTTCCGCTTTTGGGGACCATTTATATCGTTAAAAATGCACCGCGGTTTTACTCATTCTTTCCTGGGCGTTTTTATCGCCGCGCTTTTTCTGGCGCTGATTTTTAGCTGGCTGACCGGGTTCAAGAGGTTTTGGGTGTTGGTCGGACTCTGCTCAATTGGTGGTCTGTCTCACCTCTTTTTTGACCTGATGACCTCATTTGGAACCCAGATATTCTATCCCTTCACCACTAAGCGCTATGCCTTGGATTGGATATTCATTCTGGATGGGGTAATCACCCTCTCCCTTTTGCTACCTTTGATTCTGATGAGAGGACGGCCCCAGAGAGCAGCCATATGCGCCCGGCTGGGCCTGGCGGTGGTAATCGGGTATATAGCGCTCGGCGCAGTGAATCACTCACTGGCCTTAAATAAGTTCCGTGGCCAGTTGATAGAAAAGGGAATCAAGTTTGAACAGCTGGCTGCCCTTCCCCGGCCTTTCGGACCTTTTCGCTGGAGTGGTCTGGCCCGGGCAGGTGATGAGGTTTACCGAACTCAGATCAAGCTGCTTTCCTCTGAGCTTGAGCCGTTGCAGCGTTTCGCCTCCAGTGCGCCAAACCGGTACGTGCTGGCGGCACGCAATCTTGAAGAGGTCAAGATTTACCGCTGGTTCGCCCGATTCCCGATAGAGACCTATACTGCCAAAGGCGAAGAACACGTGGTCGAATATACTGACCTCCGTTTCCGCCTGGGGGAGCGCCGGGACCCGTTTTTACTCCGGGTGATCCTTAACAAGGAAGGCCAGCTGGTGAGGGTGGAATTTTGATACCTTGTCGGCACTGTTGAACTGGACCTGGATGGGCGCTTCGCCCCCTGGCCAAGTTTGACTATGGCAGAAGTGGTCCTCGACCCGGTCCTTCTGGAAGGTTTCAGCTATTACTTGCTAGTGCCGTTCAGGTCCGGCTCTGCAGTCGGCCGATTATCCTCTCCGAAGTAGCAGGCAAATCAAACACCCGCACGCCGCAGGCCCGGTGAATGCCGCTTACAACCGCAGGCACTATCGGCATCAGCGCGGACTCGCCCATCCCCTTGGCACCCAACGGCCCGTACGGGTCGCCCTCCTCAATCATTAGACAGGTTATCTCAGGCATATCCTCAAAGGTGGGGATCTTATAATCACGGAAATTTTTCGTCTGACCGGGTATAAACTCCTCCTTCAGGGCCAGACCGATACCCATGACCACGCCCCCCTCAATCTGGCCCTCCACACTTTTCGGGTTGATGGCCTTGCCCACGTCCTGGACCGCCACCACCCGGCGCACCTTGACCTTGGCGCTCCTCCTATTCACCTCCACCTCGGCCAACTGGGCCCCGAAGGTATAGGTGGGGTACGGCACACCCTGGCCGGTACCGGGGTCCAGGTTGCCGGTTATGGGCAGGGAGAAATCGCCCGTCACCTTAAGCGATTCCCCCGGTTTCAGACATTTAGCCGCCAAATCCTTCAATGACATCTTAACCCCTGGGCCGACCACGCGCCCGTGCTTAAGGGTCAGGTTTTCCCGCGCGCATTGGCACAGCTTTGAGGCCCGGTCGATAATTAACCCTTTAAGTCTTTGCGCGGCTTGCAAGGCCGCGCCACCGGAGAAGTAGGTCTGGCGGCTGGCGCAGGTAAAGTCGGCATCCGGTGCCAGCGCGGTATCGGCCTCACTCACCGATATCTCCTCCAGGGGCACATCCAGCTCCGAGACCACTATCTGGGCCAGGATAGTGCGGGAGCCCTGGCCAACATCAGCCGCGGCCGCCAGTACCTCCACCTTCCCGTCCCTGGAAAGCTTAAGGCAAACCTCCGACTTGTTATCCACGCCGGTCTTGCCTATGCCAAACCACATGCCGGCTATACCGATACCAGAGTCCACCGAGGCCTGACGCGCTGAGCTAGCTTTCCAGGATTTGTAGAACGGTTTGAGTTCCTCGAACGCCCGCCGTATGGTCACCGGCCCGGCAAGCACCTGGCCAGTGGCGGTAACCGCACCCTCCCCCATGGCATTGATCAGCCGAAACTCCAGCGGGTCTATCTTGAGCTTCTCGGCCAAAAGGTCCAGCTGAGACTCCAAAGCAAAGTTCACCTGGGGCGCGCCGAAACCGCGCATGGCACAACAGATAGGGTTGTTGGTGTAGGCCAGTTGGCCCTGGATAAATACGTTAGACACCTCATACGGGCCGGTGGCATGAATGGCCGCCCGGGTAAGCACCCCGGAACCAAACGAGGCATAAGCCCCGGTATTGGCCACCATATTCACCTCCAGCGCGGTCAGCTTTCCATCCTTGCTGGCGCCGGTGCGGTATTTCATGACAAAGGGGTGTCGCTTGCCTGAAGATTGAAATGACTCCTCTCGGGTGTAAACATATTTAACCGGCCGGCCGGTCTTCTTTGTCAGTAACGCCAAGATACCCTGGACCGAGATCTCCAGCTTGCCGCCAAAGCCGCCGCCAGTAGGAGTCTGAATCACCCTGACCTTTTCCTGGGGAAAGCCGAGTATGCGGGCCAGCTCGTCCCTCAGGTAATGAGGATTCTGGCAACAACTGGCCACCGTAACCCTTCCCTGCTCATCCAAATAGGCGATTCCGGCCTCAGGTTCCAGATAGGCGTGTTCGTTGAAAGAAGTGGTATAGGTGTTCTCCACCACCGCGTCGGCCCGGGCGAATCCCTGGTTAATATCCCCTTTCACAATGCGGCGGGTAAACAGCAGGTTGCCCTCGGGATGGATGGCTGGTGCGTTGGTTTGGAGAGCTTCATCAGACTTATCGACGCCAGCCAAGGGTCGATAGTCCACCCTGATGCGGCTCAAACCCTTTTGAGCCGCCGCCCGGGAGCTGGCCGCGAGCGCGGCAACGGGTTCCCCCTGGTAGCGCACCCTGTCCTCGGCCAGAACGGGCTGGTCTTTTACAACCGGCCCAGTCCGGTTGACCCCGGTCACCTCCTTGCTGGTAACTACGGTAGCCACTCCAGCAACTCCCAGGGCTGGAGCGGGGTCCAGAGCCAAAATTTCAGCATGGGGGTGGGGACTGCGTAATACCCGGCCATGAAGCATCCCCGGCATTTTCAAATCCGCGGCATAACGGGTTAGACCGCACACCTTTTCCACCGAGTCGATCAAAGGTAAATTACCGCCCACGCCCGTCTTGAGCAGGCCGCTTTGCTCTTTCTCTCCCCGCATGACGGCCGCGGCCAGAAAGACGGCCTCAACTATCTTGGTATAACCGGTGCAGCGGCAGAGGTTGCGCCTCATCCCCCTTATAACCTGCTGGCGGCTGGGGCCGGGGTTTTCAGCCAGCAAGGACTGGGCGGCGACAATCATTCCTGGGCTACAAAAGCCACATTGCACCGCCCCCGCGTGGATAAAGGCCCACTGTAGCGGATGGAGGTTGCCCGGTGTGCCCAGCCCCTCGATAGTGGTTACCTGGCGACCGGCTAATCGGGATAAAAGCAACCGACAGGCAAGCGCGTATTTGCCATCAACCAGCACGGCACAGGAGCCGCAATGCCCCCGGCCACAACCCTCCTTAGTGCCGGTCAGGCACAGCTCCTCACGAACAACCTCAAGCAGGGTACGCCTGGGAGCAACGTCAACCTCCATCCTCTGGCCATTAAGATAAAAAACCATCTGCCACCCTCTCTAAATAAGGTCTAGGGAGCATTTTATCTTTAAAGTCGGCACTAGTGTCAATAGATTTTGTGACAATGAAAAGCTCGACAGACACCACAAATGCTATTATAATGTCAAAGGTAACACCGGCTGACCACTCAAATGTCCAGCTTGAGGGCCTTAGGCTCTGATTTAGCGAGGAGGCGTTATGAAACTCAGCCACGAAAACCTGAAAATAATCAAGGTTGTATCTGGTTTCTTCTACGAACAAGATTTCCGTTACTCTACCTTAAAAGGAGAGTTTTTCAACAAGGCTAAGCAAATCCTGCAACTCTCTGGCTCTGTGGCCCAAGTTACACTCGGAATCATTGATGTCTTGAAATCCAACGACAACCCCGATTTCGAACTTAGAACGAGTGACCAGTATTTTAACTACGAAGATAAATACACATCTCGTGAATCGTTAGTGGAGAAGTCATTAGAACTGGCGAACCGCTGGCAACGCCTAACTGGCAAGCCTTATACTAAGATAGGGGGGGTTGTACAGTTCGAGCTTGTAGAAACAGGTCAAGCTCCAGTAGATTTCGTCTTTAAATATTATCGAGAGTTTATGGAAAAGGAGAAGATAAGGTCATCCAAGTTGCATATCAACTTTTATCATCTCTCCAATGGTCTCGAATATAACGTCAACTTGACTGTCCAGGGACTGAAAGAGCCTCAAGAGAAATTATCTGGCGTTTTGGATATTAACAGGAGTGATTCTAAAGGAATGAATGCGGCTGCTGGCGAGTCAATCCTGAAGCAACTATTTGCCTATTACGATAAATACTTGCTGGATTTTCTAAATTACGAGGCGTAAGCCATGGAATATAACATTGCCAAAGAAGAGTTGAACAAGATAAGGCTGTTCGTAGATAACGAAGAGGCACTTTGCCAAATCTCTGGTACAACTACGTGGCCCTTTGGCCTGACCGATGTCGCCGGTACTACTACTTCCTCTTTGCACTTAGTGCGAGTGCTACCTACAACCTACCTAGCAGGTTATGAGCCCAAAGTTGAAGAAGCTAGCTTGTTGGCAAGAGCGCGGTCGGTCATGGAAGGCCTACTGATTGACAAACTCCAAGAAGGAGAGTCCAACTTTGAGGTCCCGGAGGAGCTTCTACCAAAGTCGGCCCCGGCTCCATCCTGGGGCACTTTGCTAAGAAGAGTTAAAGAGCGGCAAGGCAGGGCCGTCTCTCGTGAG
>JAZFTZ010000182.1:0-11667 GCA_036446955.1 Thermodesulfobacteriota bacterium | reverse complement strand
CTGGATACGGACGGTAGTCTACTACTCAACCTGGGCATATTAGCTACCCTGGCCAACCAGAAGACCAGGAATCTTATTGTTACTGTATGGGACAATGAATGTTACGAGTGCATCGGTGGTCCTCCTACCCATACGGCCGGCGTGGTTGATCTGGCTGCTATGGCGAAAGGTGCAGGAATAAGGCATTCCGAGACCGTGCGAACGCCTGAGGAGCTTCGGGCTGCTTTTCAAAAAGCCCTTGCCAGCCAGGAGCTTTACTTCATCGTGGTAAAGATCGAGGCGGGGACCAAGGAGGATATCCCCAGCAAACGAACTAGAGAAGCTGAGGATACCTATCTGTTTGTACGGCATCTTGAACAGCTGGAAGGAAGATCCATCCTGACTTAGTAGGGTTAGTACTCGGTTAACTGTTCCTAAGACAGTTGGGCCGCTGGCTCCTTTGTGGGTGAAACCATTCCAGGGGGATGGGACCGATGGCCCTTCCCCCTGGATCCCCTAACCCCTGATTAGTCTGCTTGAATTGGCGCGGCCGCGCCAATTCAAGCATAACCTAAAGTTTATGAAGGAGGTGTGGGGGACAACCCTTTTTAAAGGGTTTCCCCCACAGATAGGCCCTGGATCTTCCCGCTGACTGTTACGTTGATTTTTTCGAGGAACTCGACTTTTCCTTTGAAGGAGATATGTGCAAAGCTCTCAGTGTAGAGTTTACCAGTTGGTTGATTTTTTTTATAGTTGCCGGGCCATAGTTCTCCCACGATTTCTGGCTGTTCAGTCTCCTGTTGAGCCGGTTGCTGGGGTTTCTTTTCAGAATCCACCGGATGCCATAGGCCAGTATGCCGCCGAAAAAAAATAACCCCATTCAGTAAACCCCATAGCTTTTGTTTGGACGAATAGGAATCCCTTATTTATTTAAAATAGCACAAAAGGGAGGCGAGGGGAACTGGCCTGATATCAGCCGCCTAGCTATAGTTTTAGGAAATAAGGGTCAGCACGCCGGGGTTCTGGGCCAGAATCGCTTACTGGTAAAAGAACCCGGGGGAAACTCTTGGAAAGTGGTTCTCTAGCCAAACTCCTTCCGGTAACTTTTAGGATCAGGTTCCCTTTTAGCGGGCGTCGCGGCAACCGGCACAACCGCCATTCACCTACTAGCTTAAGAACTGGTTAGTATAGACATCTTCCAGCCGAGGCAGTTTCGACTCGGGGACGAGCTTTTCTTTAGCTAAAAAATTCATAACGTTTTGCACGCCTTTTTTGGTTATCCTGCCATCGGTGGTAAATCCTTTCTTCAGCTGGGCATAAGCCTCTTTCGCTATCTCATCGGTATAGCGGTTATGCTTTTTGAGCTTCTTTATAGTCCAGGTGCGGTTATTACGGATAAAGTTGCAGGCCTGGATAACTCCTCTTACTAGCCCTCGTACCAGCTTGGGCTTGTCTCTTATTAAATCTCTATGAGCAAAGGTAATATGCTCCGTCCATTCCTTTGGGCGGTATTTGTCGATCCGGATCAGTTCTCGCACCACTCCCTGGTATTTTAGAATTTTCATGGAGAACCCTCCCCGTATTATGGCATCCACAGAGCCAGCCTTAAGCATGGCGATGATCTGCCGGGAACCGCCTGCGCCCACGAACCTTACCTCTTTTTCCAGACCCGGCGCTTTGGCCATAACCCGACCATAGGCATGGGATGAGCCCCTTGGAAAAGTTCAGCTGATTTAGGGTGATTGTTCCGGCTATCCCAGGGTCAAATCCAAAGCCATGGTTAGAAAGAGACCGAGCAGATATATGCCGGAAAGCTTGTAGTTGCTCCAGGCCAGCCGCGGGCTGGGGTTAAGGATCAGTCTGATATTCCAGGTCAGGAACCAAGCGCCCAATAAGATGGCTACCAACAGATATTTGGTAGAAAACGGACCCAAAATGAAAAGCAGAATGGAGGCTAGAAAAGAAAGAGCTGTATATACCAGTATGTGGTGGGCGGTTGCTCGGTCGCCTACGACCAGCGGCAACATTGGAATGCCCGCCCTCCGATAATCATCCTTTTGGACCAGAGCGAAGCTCCAGAAGTGGGACGGTGTCCATAAGAAAAGGATCAATGCTATCAACACCGGGACCGCGCTGATGTTGTTGGTTGCCGAAAACCAACCCGCCAGGGCAGCGCAACTGCCCGCCAGTCCACCGATAACTATATTCCAGTGGCTCCTTCGTTTCAGCCACCAGGTATAAATAACTACGTAGAAAAAAGCGCCCAAGGTGTTGTACAGAGCCACTTGGTAATTAAGTCTAAGGGATAGAGACAGGCTTAGGGTTACCAGAGCCAAGCCCCCTATCAGTACCCAGTATGGCCTTTTGATGGTACCCGAGGGTAGCGGCCGATTCCTGGTTCTCCTCATAAGCGAGTCAATATCTCTGTCCAGGTAGTGGTTCAAGGCGGTGGCGCCCATGGAGGCCAGACCCACTGCGGCCAACAGGAGCATCAGTCGGTTCAGCGGCGGTAGCCCTCCCTGGGGGATAATGGCGGTTACCGTGGCCACGAAAGCTATCAGGGCGACAATTCTGGGCTTGATGATGCTGACATAGATATTAAAATGGAACTGGCTTTCCATGCTCTTTTTCTCTTCTTCTGCCATTGGAGACTGGGATGGGTAGTAAGGCTACTGAACGGGCCATATCTTGCTTAACACCACCCAGTTGCTGATGTAGAGCGCAATGAACCAGGCTAGGAAGACGAAGACCAGTACCACCGTGCCGGGAACATATATTTTCTCTGGTGCTTGGTTCTCTTCTTTCATCCTTCAAACCTCCTTAATGAGGCTAAGTTGTTTTTTTACCGAACAGCAAAGTAGATACAGCTATAAATACAAACAAGCCGCCGCCGATGACCGCGACTATTGCGCCCACCCCCAACAGGGCCAGGCTGAGGTTGGCGGCGTCAAACAAGTTGCTGCCAAAGGGCGCGCCGGCAAAGGTGATGTCCCAATGCCTTCGGGGAACGCCCAGTGAGCCGGCAGACATCATGCCGAAGATCAGCATAAGCAGCCCTGACCCATAAAGATAGGGTTGAATAGCCGCAAATTTCTTACCCACCAGTTTCCGTTGAGTCATAAGGGGGATGAGGTAATAGGCAAACCCCATGAAGGCAATGGTTGTTCCCGCGACCACGGTGGCATGGAAGTGCCCGGTTATCCTCAACGTGTTATGCGCGATGATATTAAGCTGAGCGACCCCTTGAATGACCCCCGTAGTCCCTCCAACGAAGCCAAAGATGACGAAGGAGATGACCAAGGCGGAAAAGCCCGGCTCCTTCCAGGGTGCCTTTCTCAGCCAGCCGAATAATCCCCGATGCCCCTTGGCCCTTTGGGCCACCTCTATGCCAGCAGGGATGGAGAAGGCATGGATCATACTGCCCAGGACGGCCAGGTACATGAAGTAGCTGGTGTTGAATATTCTATAGCCGGCGGTAAGCCCGGGGTCTACTAAGAGATGGTGGATTGAGCCCAGGTTTATAAAAAGGATGTAAAGAAGGAAAGCGATTCGACACAATTTTTCGTTTATTGGTTTGGCGCCAGTGGTCATCGAGGACAGAGCATACCAGATGGCCACCATGGCGGCCAGGTTTATCTGCTGGGCCGAGTGGCCAAAACTCCAGAACAGGATCCGATAGACGCCCGCATCCAGGTTCTTGATCACCCCCAAGGACCAGAGAAAGGCGGGGATGAAGGTCACCGCGCCTCCCAAGAGAGTGAAGGTAGCTATGATGGCTGCAGTCAGCAACCCGAAGGTGACCAGGGGAACGGATCCGGTATAGCGGCGTTCCATCTTGGCTGTGACCAGCGAGGCGAAAAAGAGGCCTACAGCTAATAAGGCGCCTAAAGCAAAAAATACTATTCCCAGGTAAAACAGCGGGTGGGCACGCAGCGGTACATAAGCGGTGAACATAACGTCGGCCTTACCGGCCAGCACGGTAATATCCGTAACCAGTGCACCGGCCAGCATCATGCCGAATGCCAGCCAGCCAAGCCCGGGTTTGACCAGCCGGGCATTAAGTAAGACCGTGCCGCCGAAATAAAGCCCGGCTATCTCGAAAAAGACTATCCAGAAGATCAGCATGTTAGCGCCATGAGCGGTTACGAAACGATAATAAAGCTCGGCAGGAAGAAGATGAACCGCTGGCCAACGAGTAAGAGCGATTAGTATGGCCATTATCCCGCCAATCAACAAAAAGACCACCGCAGTGGTGGCATTAGCTATTATAAGCCTCTGGGCTGGAAGATGGACACGTTTCCCGGTTACCGGACAATCTCTGAAGTTTGGTTCCTGTGTCGCCATATTAATTACCCCGTTACGATAATTTTGCCGATCATATTGTGATGACCAAGTCCACAGAATTCGTTGCAGACTATAAAATATTCACCGGTTGTCGTCGGCGTAAGCTTTATTACGTAGTCATACCCGGGCAATACCTGAAGATTCAAGTTTATTGGCTGAATTGAGAATCCATGCGAAACGTCTATCGAGGATAGGTGTATCCGATAGGTCTTACCCTGCTTTAATTTCAGTATGGGCGACCATTGCCACATACGTGCTATCAGATAGATATCGGCCGAGTCCGGGGGCTCCACGACAGGTATGCCCTTTTCTTCGCCCACTTTGTATTCTTCTATAAATTTGTTGGCCAGTCCCAAGAACTGTCCAGAGCTTATGCGATAGGTCTCCAGGGGAATGTTTTGCTTGCCCAGACCCATCCATATAAACATCATGGCAAACAAGACCAAGCCCCAAAACAGAGCAATTATCACCCAAACCTTCTCCGCTTTGCCTATGGGCTTCCACCAATTCCTTTCTGGTGATGCCAGACTGCTCATTTTTACTCTCCACTTAAGGCGTGTACGCTGGAACACTGGCCAGGTCCAGGATTCCCCAAACTATATATAGGAGCATGGGCAATCCTAACCCTAATGCCAGCAGCAGGAAAGGCTCCTCGAGCAAAGCTTGCCAGAAGGGCATCTTGGTCGGTTGCTCGACCTCCTCTCGGGCGTTAGGCTCATTCTTTTTCTCGCTCATGGTTATCTGCCCCCTTGATATGATGAGCGCCCCCGCTCTCTGGAGGCTAGCTCGGATAAAGATTTGACTCATCATGGACTAAGACTATCTTTTTTGTCAAGTATTTTTTTCTGGAAAATCTTTTTTATCAGCTTTTATCTAACTAAGGCTATCTTTTTTTGTCAAGTATTTTTTTCTGCCCAGGAAAATTTTTTTATCAGCTCTTATTTATAGGTAAGAGGGGTAGGACAGTAAGGGAAAGCTGCCGCAATTTAACCTGCCCGCTCATAAAGGAACTTCAGAGAGGGATTGTCCAACCTAGGTTCGCTCGGACGGAAGGAGATAGCCTGATCAAGATTCTTTTATCAGTGCGGCCGTTCCTTGAAGGTCTTTGATAGTCAGATATTCCAGGATCATCTCCGAGATTCCCCAACGGGAAAGCTCTTTTACCTTCTTGGCCAGGTCGGCCAAGCCATTAACCACCAGCACCTCTTTTAGCTCGGCCGAGTTCTTCCTTCCCGGTGCCAGGCCAAGCCGGTGGAAGAACCGCTGGGGTAGAAATTTAACCATCCTTTCCAAATACTCATCCAGGGCGGTCTCCGATTGGGAGAAAGGGCACCAGGTAGCCACGGGTATGGTCGCTTTTCGCCGCTTGCCCGATTCTTTTAACCAGGCGAGTGCTTGGGCCAGAAAATGCCGACTTGCTGAAATGGTAAGGGCCCCGTCAGCGACGCGACCGGCCAATTTGAAGTCTTTTTCCTCGGTTGCAGCCAGGTAGATGGCCATCTGCTTCTGGCTGGGTCTTACCGCCAGCCGGAGTCCTCCTTTGCCCTGGTGGGCGGTCAGTTTGACCGACTTGCCGCCAAGCAGCTGGCGCACTAATCTTATCCCTCGCTCCAGGCTGCCCTCGACGGTTTTTATCCCCATGAGACCAAGTTGGTGGGGGATCCCCCGACCAAAGCCCAGGTCTAACCGCCCTCGGGACAGGTTGTCCAGGCTAGCCGCCGCATGGGCCGTGACCGCGATGTTTCTGGTGTATACGTTGGTAACGTCAAGGCCGATCCTAACTCTTTTGGTGGCTAGCGCGCAGGCGGTGGCCGCGGACCACATCTCCCAGGAAGAGGTAATCATATCTCGTACCCAGATCCGGTGAAAGCCCGCCGCTTCAATGGCACGGGCCTGCTCCGGGATTTCCTGTGGGGGACAACGGGGGGAAAGCTCACAACTAATCTTCAGCGCTTTGGTCCTCATCCGCATCCCCTGGTCAGCTAGTCAAGGTTAGCATCGAATTCTAGATATACATTCTTTAGTGATAAAAAAGAAGACCTCTGACACCGTCCAGGGCCCGTGGGCCTTTTGTGGGGGAAACCTTCTCTGGGGGCAACCCTTTACAAAGGGTTGCCCCCGCAAAAGGCCCACTTGCTTGCCTTGAGCCGAAAATGGGTTTAAAGTATATTGCAAGTTATAATTAATTGGGGAGGGTATTTTGCCGCGCGTTTATGTATCTGATCTAGGCGGATACGTAGGGAAGGAGGTTCTCATAAAGGGTTGGCTGTACAACCGCCGCTCCAGTGGAAAGATCCGCTTTCTTCAGGTACGGGATGGTAGCGGAATAGTCCAATGCGTACTGCTTACCGGACAGGTTTCGGAGGCGGCGTTCCAAATTTCCGATGAGTTGCCCTATGAATCGGCCGTTATGGTTCGGGGTCTGGTCAGAGAGGATAAGCGGGCCCCTGGTGGTTATGAGATAACGGTACAGGCTCTGGAGCTTGTCCATCGGGCCGATGACTATCCCATCACCTTGAAGGAACATGGTGTAGCCTTCCTGATGGAGCACAGGCATCTGTGGCTTCGCAGTAAGCGCCAACAAGCCATCCTGCGAATCCGGGCCGAGCTGATAAGGGTTTGCCGGGAGTATTTCGACAGCCGGGGATTTCTTCTTCTCGATGCCCCCATCTTTACCCCCACGGCTTGCGAAGGCACAACCACCTTGTTTGCCACCGACTACTTCGGTGAAAAGGCTTATCTTACTCAGAGCGGGCAGCTTTACATGGAGGCCGGGGCCATGGCCTTTGGCAAGGTTTATTGCTTCGGCCCAACCTTCAGGGCGGAGAAGTCCAAGACCCGGCGCCATCTAACCGAGTTCTGGATGCTGGAGCCCGAAGTGGCGTACAACGACCTGGAGGCCGATATGGAGTTGGCTGAGGATCTCCTCCAGTACGTTGTTCGGCAGGTGGTGAAAAATAAGCGGGAGGAATTAGAGATCCTGGAGCGGGATATTAGCAAGTTGGCCACCGCGGTCAAGCCCTTCCCCCGAATTACCTATGAGCAGGCCCTCAAATTGCTAAAGGAAAGGGATATGGAGGTCCCCTGGGGGAAAGATCTGGGCGGTGATGAAGAGACGGTGCTTTCTCAGCAGTTTGACAAACCTTTCTTCGTCTATTATTATCCCGCTTGCTGCAAGGCCTTTTATATGAAGGTCGACCCTAATGATCCTCGGTTAGCCTTGTCCATGGATGTGCTGGCCCCAGAAGGGTATGGCGAGATCATCGGTGGCGGGCAGAGGGAAGAGGATTTGGATATATTGAAGGAAAAAATCGAAGAGCATAATCTCTCTGAGGATGCCCTGCGGTGGTATCTGGATCTGCGCCGCTACGGGTCGGTACCTCATGCCGGGTTTGGCTTAGGGATAGAGCGGGTTTTGGCCTGGATATGCGGCTTGCACCACGTGCGGGAGACTATACCGTTCCCCAGGATGGTGGAGAAAATCTGGCCTTAACAGGGGTATTGAGTGAGTATAACAAAGGTGGCCGATGGCCTTTTTAAAATCGACCGGTTAAGCTGTTGCTCGGCAATAGGGAGGGAAACTGATGAGACCGTTCGTTAGCCGTGGGGGAGGTTGGTGCTTTTTGCTGGTTCTGATCTTTATGGTTTCCTTTGGGCCAGCGGTGGTGTCAGCGATAACGCCGGCAGAGAGAGCGTTCCATAAAGGCAGCGAGCTGCTCTCGGCCGGCCTGCACCAGGAGGCGTTGCAATTTTTGCGGCAGGCGGCCGGGTTGGAACCTGACAATCCTCTTTACCATAACGGTTTAGGTCTTGGGCTGGCCAGAATAGGAAAGGTGCGGGAGGCACAGTGGGAATATGAGCGAACCATAAAGTTGGCGCCCAATCTGGCTCCGGCCCATTATAACCTGGGTGTTTTGCAGTACCGGCTGGGAAATTATGAACAGGCCGCGGCTAATTTTCGCCGGGCACTGATGCTCAGGCCAAGCTATTCCAAGGCATACAATGGGCTGTCCGCGGCTCTGGCCGGCCAGGGAAAGCTGCCCGAGGCCTTGGGGAGCTTAGAACAGGCCCTGGAATTTAACCCTGACCTGGTTCCGGCTTATTACAATATTGGCGTTATCCATGAGATCCAGGGCAGATATGAGGAAGCAGCCAAGTATTTTGCCGAGGCGTTAGCGTTAAACCCCGGTTACCAGAAGGCGAGCAACCGGTTGCCGGTTACATTTACTGATGGAAGGGTCCTGCGGCCCGGCATCAGAAGCCGAAAATCCCGCCTGGAGGCCATAAAGTCCAGGATGATGGCCCAGGCTCGGGCAGCTGGGGGGATGGCGCAGCTCTTGAATCAGTATGAGAGAAAGGTCGGCAAGACCCCTGATGATACCGAAGCTCAGTTTATCCTGGGCGAGCTGTATCGAGAGCAGGGAGAATATAAAAAGGCCAGGTTCGCCTATTTGAAGGCCAGGCAACTAGAAGCTGATTTCGCCCCCGCTTACCAGGGGCTAGGGGCAATTTATCAAGCTCAGGGGAAGATCAAGCAGGCGATAAGCTATTACCGACAAGCCCTTAAGCTGAAACCTAACTACGCTGATGCCCACCTAAACCTAGGTGGAGCTTATATCCTTGTCGGTCGGTATGAAGCGGGTGTAAAGCACAGTCAGAAGGCCGTCGAGATCAATCCTGAAACCACAGTGGCCTATGCCAATCTAGGCGCCGGGTATACCGCGCTGAATAAATATGCCGAGGCGCGGCAGGCTCTTTTGGCCGGATATCAGTTGGCGCCCGAGGATTACTTAATCAATTCCAATTTAGCCGTTCTCTCGCTCCGGGGAGGTAAGTTCGCCGGCGCGGTCGATTATTCCAAGAAAGCGCTGGCCGCGAAGCCGAATAGTGTTGACGCGCGTCTTAACCTGGCCCTGGCATTGCTGGGATCGGGCCAGTCTGAAGAAGCCGGGGCGGAGCTTAGCAAAGTGGTGAAGGCTGAACCGGGAAACCTGGTTGCCCGTAGCCAGCTGGCTAACATCTACCGCAAGCAAGGCAAGTATCGCCGGGCAAGTAACCAAGCCCGGTATGTGCTTCGCCGAGACTCCAAAAACGCGCCGGCTCAGGCGGTGCTCGCCTTTGTTTATGCGGAGCAAGGTAAGAGATTGCGTACCGCGCTAAGGTTGATCGACCGAGCATTGAAAGCAAAGCCCAAAGATGCTGATTTCTTGCACGTCAGGGCCTGGGTACTTCACAAGCTAGGTAGAAATAAGGAGGCGCTTAAGTTGGCCGAGCAGGCCGCCGGCCGCCTTCCTGGAGATGGGGAGATAGCAATCCATGTGGAGATCATAAAGAAGGCCCTGGAACCGACTGGCGAACCGACTCAGTAAGATGAATAGGTTTCGATTAGCTGTTTGGTTAAGCCTCCTTGTTATCGGTTTTAGCCTGGGTTATCTCTTTGCCAGGTTCCAAACAGCTCCCCCCTTGGTTCGAATATCCAGGGCGGTGACCAGAGACTGGCCTTCCTTCGTGGTCGGTCGGGGCGTTATCCAGCCCCGGTCTCGGGCCCAGTTGAGTTTCGCCCAGGCAGGTAGGCTGGCGGCGTTATACCTTGGCCTGGGACAATCAGTTGCCAGGGGCAAGCCGATAGCCAAACTCGATGACCGCATCTTGGAGGTGAGAATTCGGGAGGCTGAAGCCATTCTGGCCCGGACCCGGGCTCACTGGGAAAAAAGGTTGCTCAAGAATAATCCCGGGGACGCGGCCCAGGCCGAGGCGGAGATAGCCTACCGGGAGGTGAAACTGGTCCTGGCTGAAAGGAGGTTGGACCAGACACTGATTGCCGCGCCTTTTTCCGGCGTAATAACCCGGGTCTTTGCTCAGCCAGGGAAATGGTTGGCCAAGGGAGAGAAGGTGGTTGAGCTGGTGGAGTTGGCCAGGGTATGGGCCCGGGTTCAGGTGGCCGAGTCGAGCTGGGGCCAGATCAAAAAAGGCCAACCTGTTCGACTGAATGCCCGAGCCTATGCTGATAAGATTTTTTCCGGTCAGGTAGATCGGATCCTGGCTGAGGGGGATAAGACCGGGCAGACCTTCCCGTTAATGATTGAGGTGGATAATTCTCGCCTTCTGCTTAGAGGGGGAATGCATGTGAGTGCCCAAATCGAGGTGACCGCTCCTCGAGAGGTACTGGCAGTGCCTGAAGATGCCTTGGTGGTAAATGGTAATGAAAGGGGGGTCTTTTTGGTGACCGGCGAGCAGGTCGATTTCCTGCCGGTAGAGGCCAAAAGACGACAGCAGGGGTACGTTGAGGTAAAAGGAGACCTTCAATCTGGAGACATGGTGGTGGTGAGCGGGTGGGAAGGTTTGAGTGCCGGGGATAGAGTTCGGATTGTTAATCAGGAAGTCGGGGGTTAGTCTCTCCTCCCTCCCCCTATGGTTTTCCTCAATTATTTCTGATACTTGCCCGATATCGTCAGATATTTTCCCACAGTGCGTTTCATGGCTGGTGCCTGTAGCGGTGCCAGTTTGACTCTTGTTAATTCCCCTGCAGAGAGCCTCCACGGCCGCCTGTAAATGTCCTGGTGAAAGGTGGCTATACCTAACCGTCATGGCTATGGTCTTGTGGCCCAGGAGTTCCTGAACAGTCCTCAAATCTACTCCGCCCATAACAAGGCGGCTCGCAAAGGTGTGCCTGAGATCATGCCAGCGGAAATCTTCTATTGCTACCCGCCTCAAAGCTGGTCCAAAGACCCTGTTAATAAAATTCTGAGGCTTAAGTGGTGTTCCTGCCTTTGAGGTAAAGACGTATTCACTTCTCATTCGGGTGGGGAGGTTCCTTAAGGTTTCTGTAACCAAACCGTTCATGGGAACCCACCTGGTTTCACCGCTCTTGGTCCGGGGGATAGTTATGATCGGTGTGTTAAAATCAACATCATTCCACTTGAGAGCAAACAGTTCTCCTCTTCTTAGCCCGGTATGTAGGACCACATTAATCAATGGCCGATCCTTCTCAAGTATCTCCCGTATGAGGGCTTCTTCCTCATCGTGAGATAGGAACCTAATCCGCTGATTATTTTCCTTAAATATCCATGAGCGGGTCGGCGACGAAACTAAGGAGGGGGAGCTATCATCCTTCCGTATTCCTCACCCTACTCCATCTGACGATTTTTCCCTCTATCTTGGTGCGCCTTGTACCATAGCGTTCCTGGGAACTCTTGATAATCTTGTCCCTGTTAGTTACTTCAGGTAATTGGAATGGAGAGAGAGTAGCGGCGCTGAAAGGTTTTGAAGCTATTCCATCCACCATCAGCTTCAAGTAGATATTATATTTGGGCAAGCCGACCAGATCCTCAACACTGAACTCCG
>JAZFTZ010000181.1:0-7578 GCA_036446955.1 Thermodesulfobacteriota bacterium | reverse complement strand
AGAGGTAACGGATCACATCGTGATTGGCACGGTGCAAGGAAATATCATGGAAAGCAGGGTCAACCTTATCGCGGCCATGCTCCGGGCTGAGGGATTCGAAGTGACCAATCTGGGGGTGAGTATCTCCCCAGAACGCTTTGTAGAAGAGGCTGACAAACAACGGGCCCAGATAATCACCCTGGGGATGTACACCTCAGAGCGCAGCAGTATGGTGGAACAGGTAGCCCAGCTGGTACGAGATAGTAACCTGCCCTACAAGTTATTGGTGGGTGGCAAATGAGGTAAACTTAAAGAAGGCCAGGGAACTGGGCGCGCACGCCTTTGCCCGGGACGGGTACCAGGCGGTGGAGAAGGTTAAAGAACTGCTGGCATGAACGAGATATTTACCTGGGGACGGGGCCGAGGGTTTCTTGTGGGGGGGCCCTTCCCCCGGGGGGAAACACCCCAAGAAGCTTCGCTTCTCGGCCCCACCGAAATCAAAGGGTTTCCCCCAAAACTCTTCCATTTCGAAGGACGACAAAGGAGCCAACAGTATTGACAAGTTGGAAGAAGAAATGTTATAGGAGAATAGTCCCTATTGACCCGCTCACTCTCCTTTATGAGGAAAATATAAACGGTGGCTGTTAATCTGGAAGCAAAGCTCAATGCCCGGGTAAAGGAGCTATTTTCGACCAGCGTTCCCAGGTACTACGACCACACCCTCAAGGTCGTGGCCAAGATGAAGGAGATAATAAAGCGTGAAGGCAAAGGGGGAGAAATTTTGCTGCCGGCCGCTTACCTTCACGATATAGGATATTGCGCTCCCTACGGCGACTTTTTCGCTGGAGAGATAGCCGACCAGGAAGAGAAGATAACGGTTCACTCCCTGGCGGGAACCCGGATCGCCCGTCAGATATTGCAAGAGCTCGATTTCGAGCCTGAGTTGGCCGATAGGGTTGCCTACCTGGTTCAGGTCCACCATCGCCAGGATATCGATGATGAACAGCTGAAACTCCTCCTCGAAGCCGACACCTTTTAGAAATACCCGAATTTAACCAGGTTAAAGCAGAGAAAAGGAACTACCTCGAAACTGGGGCCGGCTGCTTCAAGGTTGGCTCATAGCGTGGGGTAACTCAAATCAAGGAGCAAGCTGCTCCCGGTGACCAAGACAGCTCAGGCGATAAGCAGGCGGGAAATTCCTGGTTTGCCGCGCCAAAACTATTAACCCATGGTCTGGATCAACTTGTCCATCTCTCGGCAGACCAGCGACTGGGCTTTCTTTTTTACCTGGGCGGGCAGCCGGGCCAGGGTCAGCTGGAGCTTACTGCATCGGCCAAGCACCGGTTTAAGGCTGGGGTCCTTCCAATAAGTCAGGCTATGTCCCTTTAATCGGTCATCGATCAAACCATCCAGCGACAACCAAACCTTCAACTAGTCGTAAAAAGCCTGGTCCAGTTCCTGGGCGCTGCTTACCAGCCGGCGCCTCCTTTTCAAGTTGCTTCATGCCTTTTGATGTTTTACCCGAGCTTCGTCTATCCTTTTCACCGCGATCTCAGGCAGCTTAGCCACCATCAGCTCCCTCCATCAATAAGTGAGCGTATACCGCCATCCCTAGCTGACCTCTTTTTCAGACCGCGTCCCACCAAGCCCGGGCCGGACCAATTCTGTGAACTGAACAAGATGGCGAGCTGAAGGCGATCGGGAGCTCAACCCAGATTCCGATAGAAACCCTCCCAGCCTAAGCCATATCATGCAAAATAGCTTGCCCCAGGATAGAACTTCTGGTATATTAAATTCACTTAACACCAGCAGCGACGGAGGTCAACCCATGGATGCTTTGAAAGAAGCAGCCCTGCTTACCATAGAGGAAAAGCTCCATTTCAGAAAACGAACTTTCGACTGCCCCGCGGTGGAAATTTGCAAATCTCTGGGCACCATATCGCCCAGCTGTTACCAGGGCGGCAAGGAGCATCGGGCGCACGGGAAATGTCTTCCCAGCATCGTCATATTGTTCAACCGAATGATCTCCAACAAATAGAAGAGTCGCCTTTTATCCAGTCTTAAGGCCTCAGATAGAATACCATCTATTTTGAATCCGATACCCTATCAGAACGTCACCTCGGAAAATCAGGGTCAGCTCCTGTCTTTTAACCGCCAAGGGAACAGACGCTTCACGCCTCTTTTGTTCTATAATGATTGCCTCGGTCTTGCTCAATGAGTGAGTGGTAGATATGCGGGCGAGCCGAAGGGAGCGAGGTTCCTTCACCTCTCTAACATAAACCCAGTTCTCCTTGTTTCCCTCCGCCCTAATGTCAGCAGGAGACCCCAAAAGGGTAAGTGCTTCCTGCTTGTGGTGGTATTAGGTCGAAGTTGTTTTAATAGCTCAGGGTCAAACGAGCGCAGCCAAGCCATGAACGGGGTGTCGTTTCTCCCGGCCAGCAGGAGGGAACCAGCCGCCAGCAGGAACAAAAGCGCGGCCGGCTTATACATCTGGCTGGGAGGCAGCTTCCCCTTGCCAGCCAGCACCTTGAACAGTCAGCCCAGAAAGATGGCGGCAAAGATTGAGCCGTAACTGATTTCCGCCAGGCCAACTCCCTCTGGATTGCCAATAACAGGCCAGTAAACCAACAGGAACAGCAATCGCGCTGGCACAAGTCAGGGCCAAAACAACCAGGCAGGTTTTAGCCCAGAACAGATGCACCACCAGGGCCAAAGCCAGGCCGAAGCCCACTAACATCAAAACCCCTATCCCCCGGGCAACCCTTTACAAAAGGTTCCCCCCACAAATTATCAAGATAGATTTTCACCGATTAAGCCTTTCTGTTAGCGTAGAACTCCTTGATCTTCCCCACCACGTACTTTTGCTGTTCTTCGGTAAGTTCGGGGTAGATTGGCAGGGCCAGGGATTCTTCAGCCGCCCTTTCCGCCACCGGAAAATCTCCCGGGAGATAGCCCAGATATTGGAAACAGGGCTGCAGGTGAAGCGGTAAGGGGTAGTAGATGACACAGCCGATGTCGTTCATCTCCAGAAACCGCTTCAGCTCGTCCCGCTTTCTTGCCCGGATGACGTACTGATGAAAGGTATGCTCCCCCCCCGGCTCAGTGACCGGGATTGTCACCTGGCTGACCTCCCCCAGGGCCTGGCGGTAAAACGCGGCCCGCTCTCTTCGCCGCTGGTTCCAGCTGTCCAGGTAGTTAAATTTCACCCTTAACACCGCAGCCTGCAGCGCGTCCAACCGGCTATTGGTGCCCACCACCGAGTGAATGTATTTGGGCTGGGCCCCATGAACCCTTAATATTCTAATCCGGTCGGCCAACTCCCCATCATTGACTGCCACCATGCCCCCGTCGCCAAAGCCGCCCAGATTCTTGCTGGGGAAGAAACTGAAACAACCGGCCTGGCCAAAAGAACCCGCCTTCTTCCCCTGGTATTTTGCTCCTATTGCCTGAGCGGCATCCTCCACCAGGGCCAGCCCATATTTGTCAGCCAGGACCAGCAGAGGCTCCATATCCGCACACTGGCCAAATAGATGCACGGGCAAAAGGACATTCACAACGGTATTGCTTCGTTGATGAACCAGGCCGGA
Organism: Thermodesulfobacteriota bacterium; assembly: GCA_036446955.1. Lineage (GTDB taxonomy): Bacteria > Desulfobacterota > JAZFTZ01 > JAZFTZ01 > JAZFTZ01 > JAZFTZ01. The sequence goes on along the minus strand of JAZFTZ010000181.1, from coordinate 4,012 downwards.
TTTGTCCGGGCGGCATTCCTTCTCAAGAAACTCGGCCAGCTTGTCCACATCAATATTGAAGCTGTCTGGCTTTATATCCACAAACAGAGGCAGGCCCCCCAGATTTGCTACTGCCCCGGCGCTGGCAAAAAATGTATATGGGCTGGTTACCACGGCAGAGCCGCGGCCCACACCCAGGGCCTTGACGGCCAGGATAAGGGCATCGGTTCCTGAGGCCACGCCCACGGCCTGGGACACCCGGCAGTAGTCGGCTATCTCCTTCTCCAGCGCGGCTACCGGCTCGCCCAGGATGAAGCACTGAGAATCAATTACCTCGTGGATGGCCCGCTCCACCTCCGACTTTATGGTGGCATATTGGGCCTTAAGGTCAAGCTGGGGAACTTTCATCTCTCCTTCTCACTCCCTCTCCAATTTTCTCCAAGACCGCTTTACACGGGGAACAGCTCAGGCTGGAATCAGAAAGCCGCTGGCCACAATCGCACACCCAGCCCTTTACAGCAGCTGGCACTCCTAAGACCAGGGCGTGGTCGGGAACATCTCCGGTTACCACCGCGCCCGCGCCTACGAACGCGTACCCGCCGATGATGATGCCACAAAGGATGGTGGCGGCCCCAATGGTGGCCCCTCTTTTCACCCGCGTGGGTTGGAATTCGCCCCGCCGGGAAATATGACTGCAGGGATTGACCACGTTAGTGAAGACCACTGAAGGCCGCAAAAGACCCCATCCTCCAGGGTCACCCCTCCATATAAGGAGACGCCTAAACCAGAGTGGTGGACCAAAAATGGACACCTCCAAAGGCGAGTGGGGTGAAAACAATTAGAAATATTAAAGCGGCCTCAAAGATTTTCGCCCAGCGCCTGGCCACCAGTGCTACTCAATAAAGGCAGGGTTAGCTAACGTTGCCATCAGCTCCTGTCTGGTAACGACAGCGGTGCCGAATTTGCTTACCGCGATGCTGGCGGCCAGATTGGCCAGCTTCAGGCTCTCCAACCAATCTGCGCCGCTAGCGGTGAAATAGCCAAAGGCACTAACCACCGTATCTCCGGCTCCGGTAACATCGTAAACTGACCTGGCCTGGGCGCGAAGGTGGTAACAGCCACCGTCTCCTTGAAATAACGTCATCCCCTGCTTACCCCGGGTAATAACGACCGCCTGACAACGAAGGCCGGCTAAAATCTCCTTGGCCGCCCGCTCCACCTCATCATCGCTGGTGCATTTCAAACGGGTGGCCTCGGCCGCTTCCTTGGCGTTTGGGACTATCACCGTAGCCCGCTGGTATTTGGAGAAGTTCCAACCTTTGGGCGCCACTATAACGGTCTTCTCCGGACCAGCTAAACCGGCCAGTTCTTTAAGCAGTTCAGGACTGAGCACGCCCTTGGCGTAATCGGAGATGATCAGGATATCACAGTGGCTGACCTTCGCTGCCAGGTAAGCGAGCAGCGCCTTAGCGGTCTTCCCGCTTACCGGTAAGGTAACTTCCTGGTCTATCCTGATCATCTGCTGGTCATGGGCAATTATCCGGGTCTTGGTGGTGGTAACTCTTCCCGCTTCAGCTACCACCCCCTCGATAGGCACGCCCAACTGCCGGGCCTCTTCACAGAATATGCGGCCGTTATGATCATCGCCGATGACTCCGACCAGATCAACCTCAGCGCCCAGCGCCACCAGGTTATGGGCCACGTTGGCCGCGCCGCCTAGCTTAAACTCCTCTCTATCAAACCGCACCACCGCTACCGGCGCCTCAGCTGATAGCCGGTCGGCTTCCCCTAGCAGGTACTTATCCAAAATTACATCACCCACCACCATTATCCGGGGGCAAGCAGAATCATTGACCAGGTTGACCAGCCTCTCCTTATTATCCTTGGCCACCGAAAATTGCCTCCTCCACCAGCTTGCAAATCACGTGGATGATGCTTATATGGCCTTCCTGGACCCGGCTGCTTTGCTTGGCCGGCACCACCACGGCCACATCCACCAATCCCTTCAAGGCACCGCCGTCGTTGCCCAATAAAGCCACCGTCCAGGCCCCCGCCGCCCTGGCAGCCCGAACGCCCTGGATGACGTTCTCAGAGTTGCCACTGGTGGATATAGCCACGGCCACATCTCCCGCCTTAATCAGCGCCTCAACTTGGCGGGAAAAGACCGAGCTAAATCCGTAATCATTGCCAAGCGAGGTTAAAACTGAGCTATCGCCGGTCAGGGCCAGCGCGGCCAACGGGCTCCTGTCCTTGCCAAACCTGCCCACCAGTTCGGCAGCTAGATGCTGGGCATCGCAAGCGCTGCCCCCATTGCCGAAGGCGACTACCTTTTTGCCTGCCTTCAGGCTGGCTATTAACATCGACGCGGCCTGCTCTATATCGTCGGCCAAACTGGTGGCCATAAGCTCCTTCAGGCGAGCGGCCGCGTTAAGCTCCTGTTGGATGATCTCTTTCATGGCTGCCAATGCCTGGCCTCAAGCTCCGCCTTAAGCCGCTCCAACCCCTGCCGGGCCGACCATACTGTATCGCCAAGCTCGGTTCTAATCTTATCCACCCGCAGACCGGCTCGCAATGGCCGAGGCGCGGCCTGGCCCAAGGCCCTGGTCTTTTCGGCGACAATTAAACTCTTGTCCAATCCAAAGACCTCGGCTATCATAAGGGAAAAGGAATAACGGTCCAGAAAGTCGCTGCCGGCCAGATTATAAATGCCCGATTTGTCGCCGACAATCAATCTCCAGGCCATATCGGCCAAATTAACTGCCGCCGTAGGTGTGCCAAACTGGTCACTGGGCACCCGGGCAACCTTCCCCTCACCGGAGTTGGCAATCAACCTTAACACGAAGTTACTGGCCGGCTCCTCCCAACCGAAGACGCCGTGAGTGCGCAGAACCAAGAACGACTCCAGCTTGCTGGTGATAGCTCTTTCCCCTTCCAGCTTAGTGAGGCCATAATAGTTTATCGGCTGGGGCTCGTCCTCCTCCGAATAAGGACCGGCCCGGCCATCAAATATATAGTCGGTGGAGAAGAACACCAATTTCGCCCCCCCTGCCTGGCAGGCGCGCGCGATATTCTCCGTCCCGACGACGTTAACTCTATGGGCTTCCTCCTGATCCCTCTCACAGCCATCGACATGGGTGTTGCAGGCGGCGTGAATAACCACCCGGGGCCGCCAACTGGCCAACGCCCACCTAAGCGAGTCGGCGTCGGTGATATCGAGAAAGCTGAGCCCTTGCTTAGGCCGGGAGAAGTAGGTCCCCACCACCTTCTTAGTCGGGGAGACAAGCCGGTGAAATGTGTTGCCCACCAAGCCGGAAGCGCCCAGGATCAGTACATCGATCAAGCCTTAAACCTCGCACCGTATTGCTTTTGGTAGTAAAGCTGGTATTCGCCGCTGATTATCCTCTCCCACCAGCAACGGTTTTCACCGTACCAGGCAACAGTGGCCTCAATGCCCTGTTCAAAATCGACCCGCGGCTGCCAGCCCAGCTCCTGCTCAATCTTTTCGCAGTTCAGGGCATAGCGGTAGTCGTGTCCGGGACGGTCGGCGACAAACTTTATCAGCGACCGCGGCCGTTCCGTTTTCTTAAGCATCAACTCGACCACCTCCAGGTTGGTCTTGAGACAGTTACCCCCGACATTGTAAATCTCACCTGCCTTCCCCGAGGTCAGCAGGCAATAAAGGGCTCGGCAGTTGTCCTCCACGTTTAGCCAGTCGCGCACATTGGTTCCATCGCCATAAATTGGAATCGGCTGGTGGTTCAGCGCGTGGGTCAGGATTACCGGTATGAGCTTCTCGGGAAATTGATATCGCCCGTAATTATTGGTGCCGCGGGCGATTATCACCGGCAGGCCGTAAGTGTGACGGTAAGATAAGACCAGAAGGTCGGCTGCCGCCTTGCTGGCCGCATAAGGAGAGCTGGGGTTAAGCCGGGATGACTCGCTGGCACTTCCACTGCGTAAGGACCCATAGACCTCGTCGGTGGAGATATGCAAGAAGCGCTCCAGCTTATATTTCCTGGCCGCCTCCAGCAAG
>JAZFTZ010000180.1:0-6518 GCA_036446955.1 Thermodesulfobacteriota bacterium | reverse complement strand
TATCATGAACGCGCTGGCCCTTCAGGATGCCTTGGAGAAGTTAGAGGTAATGACCCGAGTCCAATCGGCCTTCGTTATAAGCGAGGTGGCCGAACCCTATATCCGCCGCCGGGCCATCCGCCACCTTGAGAAGGGGCGGGTGGTAATTTTCGCCGCCGGCACCGGTAACCCGTTTTTCAGTACCGATACCGCGGCCGCGCTTCGGGCCACCGAGATCAAAGCCGATGTTATACTGAAAGCCACCAAGGTGGATGGGATCTATGAGTCTGATCCCCACGTGAACAAGGGAGCGAAGAAGTTCAAAAGCCTCAGCTATATGGAGGTGCTTAAGCGAGGTCTGAAGGTGATGGATGCTACCGCCATATCCCTGTGTATGGACAATGACCTTCCGATAATAGTTTTTAACATGCGAGAGAAGGGAAGCATGAAAAAGGTCATTTGGGGAGAAAAGGTGGGCACGATAGTGGGGAGGTAGCGAGTGGATGAGATTATAGCTGAGATCAAGAGAAAGAATGAGAACACTTTGGCTGTTTTGCAAAAGGAATTTAACACGGTGAGGACCGGCCGGGCCTCGTTATCCCTTTTGGACGGAATCATGGTGGCCTGTTACGGCGGGCAAACTCCTCTGAATCAGGTGGCCAGCCTGGCTGTTCCTGAGGCCCGACTCATCGTTATCCAGCCCTGGGATGCGAGCATAACCAAGGATATCGAACGAGCTATTATAAAATCGGACCTGGGTCTGAACCCGGTAAACGATGGCAAGCTGTTGCGAGTGCCTATACCAGCACTGACTGAGGAACGGCGAAGAGAACTGGTCAAGGTGGTGAAGAGAATGACTGAGGATTGCAAGGTGGCCATCAGGAACAACCGCAGAGAGGGTATCGATGGTATCAAGAAGTTGGAGAAAGAGGCAAAACTAACTGAGGACGAGATGTTTAAGGGACAGGACGAGGCCCAGAAGATAACTGATCATTATACTGAGCGGGTTAATAAGCTCCTGGTCGGCAAAGAGCAGGAGATCATGGAAGTTTGATTCTTCCTCCCATTAAAAATGGTTTGTGGAGGGAACCCTCTGCAAATAGTTGTTCCCCGCCCCCCTCTTCCTAAATTTTGGCTTATGTTTGGTTTGGCGCGGCCGCGCCAAACCAAAAAACTAAAAATGGGTTAGGGGGTCCAGGGTAGGGGCCCACGGCCCCGTCCCCCTGGAGAACTCAGGGTTTATCCCTTATGGGAAGGCCGGTTTATTATTGAAATTTGAGCTCAGCCATGATATCTAGAAAGGATATTAGAATCGAGTTATGGAGAAGAAAGGTGAGCCTTTCACGCACTGAAATCAACGAGCAACTGGGGACGGTGGCAGAGATCGAGGGGCTGTCGCCGGATAGCTTGCCGGTCCATCTTGCCGTCATAATGGATGGGAACGGCAGATGGGAGCGCCGCCAACTTATGCAGCCGGGATCAGGACACAAGCAGGGCGCGGAGGCGGCCCGGCGAGTGGTCATCTTCTGTCGGCGCATCGGTATCCCGATACTGACAATCTACGCCTTCTCTTTGGAAAACTGGAGTCGGCCCGACGAAGAGGTCGACGCGCTCATGCAGTTGCTGGTTACTTATTTAGATAAAGAAGTCGATATGTTAATGGATAACGATATTAGGCTTAACCCCATGGGCCGCCTCTCCCTGCTTCCCAAGGAGGTAAGGGAAAAATTGTTAGCCGCGTGTGAGACCACCGCGGCTAACAAGGGGATGCTCCTTAATCTGGCCATAAGTTACGGGGGAAGGGCAGAGGTGGCGGATGCCGCCCAGAGAATCGCCCGGGACGTGGAGGAAGGTAAACTCCGCTCCAGCGACGTTAATGAACGACTATTCGCCGGTTATCTGTACACCGCCAACCTTCCCGATCCTGATCTGCTGATCCGCACCGGCGGAGAGATGCGGATCAGCAATTTCCTCTTGTGGCAGACCGCCTACACCGAGATATATATTAGCGAGAAGCTTTGGCCTGATTTTGGCGAAAACGATCTTTGCCAGGCCCTGCTTGATTTTAAGAAGCGAGAGCGTAGATTTGGTCTCACCAGTGAGCAAAGCGTGAGGAGGAAGCCCTGCGAATGGTTCTGAGATGATTTTAACCAGGGTGTTGACCGGGCTGACCCTCATCGTTGCCGTTTATCTTGTGGTCTTTCATAGTCCGCGGCTGATCTTTTTCCTCCTGGTATTAGCAGCTATCTTTCTTAGCTTGAGGGAATTCTACCAGTTAGTCATCCCCGAAGCCGCGTTCCTGGGCAAACTTGTCGGCATGCTGCTGGCCCTGGGAATGGCCACGTTGATTTACCTCGATCAATACAGCCTGGCGGTGAATATTTTAGCCCTGGGCATTATTCTGCTTGCCGCCATCAATATGGTCGGCTCTGGTGAGTTGGTGGCCGCGTTGGCCAATACCGGGTTAATTCTACTGGGCACGTTATATGCCGGCCTTTTGCTGACGTTCCTGATAGTGATAAGGAACAGCAACCAGGGGCAGGAATTGGTCTTCCTGGTCTTTCTACTCACCTGGGCCCAGGACGTGGCCGCGTTTTTCGTCGGCCGGGCGTGGGGGTCGAGGAAGCTATATCCCCGCTTGAGCCCGGGAAAGACCTGGGAAGGATTCTTGGCCGGCCTGTTGGTTTCGGCTTTAGTGGCGGTTATCAGCTGGCCCTTCCTGGTTCGGGAGCTGTCTTTATTGGTCCGCCTGTTTCTGGGCTTGGGGGTGGGCCTGATCGGCCCGCTGGGAGATCTGTTTGAATCGATGATAAAAAGGAGTGCCGGGGCTAAGGATTCGGGACGGCTTTTACCCGGCCACGGCGGTCTTTTGGATAGGTTGGACAGCCTGCTTTTCTCGGCCCCGTTTGCTTATTTATACTTGAGGGTTTTCCTGCCTTTGGGTTAGATTATAAAGAGGGATATGAAAAAGTTAGCTGTATTGGGAAGCACCGGTTCCATTGGCACTCAGGTGCTGGATGTGGCCCGCCGGTTCCCCCATCTGTACCGGTTGGTGGGGCTGGCCGCCGGCCGTAACCTTGAGCTGTTGGCGGCTCAGGTTCGCGAGTTTTCGCCCAGCTTCATCAGCGTTGCCGAGCAAGACGGGAAGGCTGTGCTGGCCGGCCTGTTAGGTGCCCAGAGGCCGGAGATAGGCTGGGGAGAGGAGGGGCTTAAGCAGGTGGCCACTATGCCGGATGCCGACTTGGTGGTGGCCGCGACCCTGGGGTCGGTGGCGCTGGCACCAGTTTTGGCTGCGGTCAGGAAGGGGAAAAGGATCGCCCTGGCCACTAAGGAGTTATTGGTCATGGCCGGTCGACTGCTGATGAGCGAGGTGACTAAATTTGGCGCGGAGATATTGCCGGTGGACTCCGAGGCCAGCGCTATTTTCCAGGCCCTCCAGGGTCATCGCAAGGAGGATGTCCGGCGGATTATCTTGACCGCTTCCGGCGGCCCTTTCTGGCACTGGAACGACCTGGAAGACCGGCGGATCAGTGTAGAGGAGGCGTTAAACCATCCCCGATGGGAGATGGGTAAGAAGATATCGGTGGATTCGGCCTCGCTTATGAATAAGGGGCTGGAGGTCATTGAGACCCATTTTCTTTTCGACTTACCGGTGGAAAAGATCGCGGTGCATATTCATCCGGAATCGGTGGTCCACTCTTTGGTGGAGTACAAGGATGGTTCGGTTATCGCCCAAATGGCCATAACCGACATGCGTCTTCCCATAGCCTATGCCCTCTCCTATCCTGAACGGCTGGAGCTCGACCTGCCCAGCCTGGATCTGGTCAAGGTCAAGACCATGTCGTTTCTAGCGCCTGATGTAGAGCGCTTCCCCTGTCTTGATTTGGCCTACCGGGCCGCGCGAACCGGCGGCTCTATGCCCTGCGTGTTGAATGCGGCCAATGACGTGGCTGTAGCCGCGTTTCTTAACCGGCAACTGAGTTTCCAGGATATATCCCGGATAGTGGCCCGGACTATGGAAGGTCACTCGCTTAGCTCGATGGAGACAATAGAAGATGTCCTTCAATGCGAGCGCGGGGCAAGTAAGCTTGCCGAACAGCTGGTGCAGCAAATGGGGAGGGGCTGATGCTTGTCGTTATTGTAGCGGCCGTTTTTGTGCTGGGTGTACTCATCTTCGTCCATGAGCTGGGTCACTTTATCATCGCCAAAAGAAGGGGAGTAGGCGTTGAGAAATTTTCCCTGGGATTTGGCCCCAAGCTCTTGGGAAAGAGGATCGGTGAAACCGAATATGTCATATCAGCCGTGCCTTTCGGCGGCTATGTCAAGATGGTGGGCGAGGTTCCCGGGGAGGAAATCGCCGAGGAGGATATCCCCCGCTCGTTTACCCATCAGTCCTTGCCGCGAAAGGCGAGTATCGTGGTCGCGGGACCCCTTTTCAATTTTGCCTTTGCCGTGTTTCTCTTTTTCATCATTTTTATGCTGGGATTCCCGGTATTGACCGCGACTGTGGGCCAGGTTAAGGAGGGGTTCCCGGCTCATCAGGCTGGTCTGAAGCCGGGCGATACCATCACCGCGCTGGACGGTAAGCCGGTCGATAACTGGGAAGGCATGGCGGTGATGATAAGAGGGAGCACCGGGAAAGAGATGGTGCTTAAGGTGGAAAGAGGCGGACAGCTGCTGGATATCAAAGTGGTACCCAGGTGGGATGAGGGCCGCACCCCTTTCGGCGAGAAGAAAAGAGTCAGGGTCATCGGTATTACCCCGGCGGGGCAGTTCAAGAAGGAGAGAACCTTAAATCCCTTTCTGGCTTTGTACCGGGGGCTGAAACGTACCGCGGCGCTTACCGCCTTAATCATCCTAGGGATAGTAAAACTCATCCAAGGGGTGATACCCGCCTCGGAGCTGGGCGGGCCGCTGCTCATCGCTCAGCTGGCAGGAGAGAGCGCCCGGGCGGGAGTGGTAGCCTTGCTTCATTTCATGGCCTTCTTGAGTATCAATCTGGCTATTCTAAATTTGCTTCCCATTCCGGTGCTGGATGGTGGTCACCTGTTATTCTTTGCGGTGGAGGGTATCTACGGCCGCCCGCTGAGCGTTAAAAAGAAGGAGATTGCGCAACAGGTAGGCTTTATCTTAATACTTCTCCTCATGGCGTTTGTCTTTTACAACGATATTGTCCGCATCTTCGCCAAGTGGCTGCAGAACTAGCCATGATTCTAGCCATCGATTCATCAACCATGAACGGCAGCCTGGCGCTGGGCAAGGAGGGGAAACTGGTCTGCGAAATAAATTTCCAGGTGCCGGGGTCTTATTCTAGTATCCTGATGCCGCTGATTGATGAGCTGCTGAAAGCTTATCAGGTGAGACTGACCGACTTGAAAGCCTTGGCCGTCGCGCTGGGTCCGGGCTCGTTCACCGCGTTGCGTATCGGCCTGGCCACGATTAAGGGGTTGGCGTACAGCAGCGGCACTCCGGTGGTGGGGATACCCAGCCTTGACTCTTTGGCCTGGAACCTGTGGGGTCAAGCCGGGCTGATATGTCCGTTGATAGATGCTAAAAGAGGCGAGGTTTACTCAGCTAACTACCGATTTGATAATGATAAACAAGAAATGACCAGGCTCAGCTGCTATCAAGTGCTGGCTCCAGAGAAGTTGGCTGAACAGACGGCTGAAGAGATGTTCTTCACCGGAGATGGCCTGGCCCGCTGTGGCTCGCTTCTGGCCGATTTATTGGGGGAGAGGGCCCGGTTCGCTCCCCAGTCGGACTGGTTACCCCGGGGCAGGAATTTGCTGGCACTAGCTTGGGCCAGGGTGAATACAGGTGATTTTGACGAGCTGTCCGATCTGGCACCACTGTATGTCCGGCGTTCCCAGGCAGAGGTTGACAAGGTTCAGTGTCAGTAATAGAATTTTATATGGGTCGATAATAAAACTCAACCAAAGCTAAGCCGAGAAGAAAGGGGGCAGTGGATGGAAAAGAGGGAAGCTGGCTTGATTGAGAAGCTGGCCCGAGAGAACGAGGAGTTCAAGAAGCTTCTCGAGGAGCATCATAACCTGAAGAAGGACTTGAAGGAATATGAGAAAAAGGTGTACTTGACCCCGACCCAACTTATGCAGAAAAGTAAGCTCAAGAAACTTAAGCTGGTGGGAAAAGATAGAATGGAGGCCATTCTGCGCGAGTACCACCCTAAGTCTTAACGCGCTGTTTGAGTGGTTATTCCTGGTCCGAGGATGTCTTTTTTGTTTTTTTGTGGACCGGAGATTAGGTGGAGAGCACAAGAATCAAACAGGGGATAGAGCGGGCGCCGCACCGGGCGTTATTGTATGCCACCGGGCTCACCCGGGACGATCTAGCCAAGCCTTTCATCGGCCTGGCCAGTTCTTTTACCGACTTGGTGCCCGGCCATATAGGTATGCGGGAGCTGGAGCGGTTTATTGAAAAAGGTGTTCATACCGGCGGCGGCTATCCTTTCATCTTCGGTGTGCCCGCTATCTGCGACGGCATCGCTATGGGTCATGAAGGGATGCACTATTCCCTTCCCT
>JAZFTZ010000179.1:0-2263 GCA_036446955.1 Thermodesulfobacteriota bacterium | reverse complement strand
AATCAACCCCTTTGGTGCTAAGCTTTGGTACTGTTGTCATATATATGACACTCCCAGGGGAAGAATTAAGGGCTATCTGTGGGGAAGAACCATTTGTAAAGGGTTCCCCCACACACCCCCTCCCAAACTTGGGGCTAGGTTTTTGTTGGTGCTCCTTGGCCAATCAAAACATAACTCAAAATTTAGGAAAGGGGTCTGGGGAACAACTATTTTTAAAAGGTTTTCCTCAGAGAAGTTCCCCCCCAGAGAACAGATTAGCCAGCTTTCGTTTGAGCTTGCGAGCGGCTTGGACTCGGTGACTGATACGGTTTTTGATCTCGGGGGGTAATTCGGCCAATGTCTTTCCTTGCCGGCAGATAAAAAGCGGGTCGTAGCCGAATCCGCCGCTGCCCTTGGGTTGAAAGCCGATCTCGCCCCGGCATCTACCTTCCACCACTATCTGGCTGCCCTGAGTAGTCACCAGGGCCAGGGCGCATACGAAGCTGGCTCCCCTTTTTTCTCGGGGTACATTTTTTAGCTCAGCCAGTAACTTACGGTTGTTATCTTCGTCGCTGGATTGGGGACCGGCATAGCGGGATGAAAAAATGCCCGGCTTCCTTCCCAAGGCCTCAACCTCCAGGCCGGAATCATCCGCCAGAGCAATCTCGCCGGTGAACTGGGCCACTGCCTTTGCCTTGATAATGGCATTCTCTTTGAAGCTAACGCCCGTCTCCTCGGGAGTAGGCGGCTGGGAATAACTGTCCAACGGGATCAGATTAACGGGCAGATCCTTGAGCAGGGATTTCAGCTCGGCTAGTTTCCCCCGGTTTCGGCTGGCTAGAACTATTTTCAACATCTTTTATCGGATTTCGAGAACGTCTGCCAGTAATTCCTTCTGCTTGGAAATCAAATCGTCTATAGCCTTCTTGGCCAGGCGGCTCATTTGGGTAAACAGCTCCTCCGAGAAGGGAGCTACTTCGGCCGTCCCCTGAATTTCCACGTAGCGGCCGTCTCCGGTCATAACGAAGTTCATATCCACCTCAGCCTGGGAGTCCTCATCGTAGTTCAAATCCAGCAACAGCTGGCCACCTACCAGCCCCACACTCACCGCGGCCAGATAATCCTTCACCGGAATATGGGTGATAACATCCGAATCCTTCAATCGTTTAAGCGCCAGCACCAGGGCCAGGAAACCACCGGTTATAGCGGCGCTGCGGGTCCCACCGTCGGCCTGGATAACGTCGCAATCCACAATCAACGTTCGGCTGCCAAGCGCGTTGAGGTCCACCACACACCTAAGCGACCGGCCAATGAGCCGCTGAATCTCGTGGGTGCGGCCTGAGGCCCGCCCCCGGTTTACCTCTCTGGGGGTGCGGGTCTGGGTAGACCTGGGCAACATGCCGTATTCGGCGGTGATCCAGCCGGAGGCGGAATCCCTCAGAAAAGCGGGCACTCGCTCCTCTACCGTAGCTGCACAAAGGACCATGGTATCACCAAACTCAATAAGCGCCGACCCTTCGGCTGTCTTAAGGAAACCAGGACTTACCGTTACTTTCCTCAGTTCATCACAATCTCTGCCATCAAGCCTCAGCATTATTATCCACCTTTTTTGTCAACCTCGTGTTTTATGGCATCTATCCTTCTGAATATATCCCCGGCCATGACCGCATCATCTTTAACCACTTTTAACCCTGCTCGCCTCACGTTTCCGACGGTATCCCTGTTTATGTTGGGCCCGAGCAGACGGGAGAATATCGGGTTGATGCAGTTCATAATCAAGGCAGCCAGCCGGTTCTTGCTCAACACGTGTTCGAACATCAATAACCGCCCGCCCGGTTTCAAAACCCGACTCACCTCTCTAAGACCAGCCACCGGATCAGGCACTGAGCAGAATACACAACTGGTTACTGCCATGTCGAAGGAATTATCACGAAAGCCCAGCCGCTCTACATCCATGACCTCCAGATTTACTTTTACCCGGTAGCCAGCCGCCTTCCTCTTGGCCCGGGCCAGCATCTTCGGGCTGATATCCATAGCTGCAACCTCGGAGTTCTGGGGATAAAACCGGATGCTGTTGCCGGGCCCTATTCCTACCTCCAACACCCTGCCTTTTATTTGGCCGAACATCTCCCGCTTTGTCCGGGGCGATTTTCCCCACCGCTCAAAGACCGAGGTCATCAAATCATAAAAGAGGGCATTGCGGTTCCAAAGCTTTAATGCCCGAGACGAATCCATTGGTTACTCCTGAGAATTAGCAGCCGATTGCAAAGCCCTGAACCTATTT
>JAZFTZ010000178.1:0-19203 GCA_036446955.1 Thermodesulfobacteriota bacterium | reverse complement strand
CCAGATGGGGTATTTTGTAGCGGCTTCAACCCATGGGTTGAGTTCCGTATGCATTTCTTGCTGGCGACCTTTTGGAATACCTGAAACCTGGTGCAGTAGTGGAAATCCTGGCAGACTGCCCGGGCCCGATGGAGGATGTACCGGCGTTGGTGAAACAGGCGGGTGGTGAGGTACTGGCTATCGAGTGTCCGCGGCCCGGGGAGTGGAAGATCACCGTCAAAATTTAGTGGTTCTGTTTCCCAAACACCTTTTGTTGAGGTTTAGGGGAACCCTTTACAAATGGTTCCTCCCACAGAGGGGCCCACGGCCCCGTCCTCCTGGAAGGGTTTCCCCCACAAGCGGTAAAATTTGCGTTGATTTCAACCTTATGAGGGTGTTAAACTGACACTAACCCGTTTAGGGATTTATTTTTCTGAAGGCGGAGACAGGTAATTGGGTAAAGATCACACATTGGATTTGAGGGGCACCATCTGCCCGATGAATTTTGTCAAGACCAAGCTCAAGCTGGAGGAGCTTTCTCCAGGAGAGCGGTTGGTGGTAATACTGGACGATGGCGAGCCGATGAAGAACGTGCCGCGCAGCGTGTCCGAGGAAGGGCACCGGATAGTGGAGACGGCTCGGTTTGACAATCAGTTTCGGTTGGTAATAGAAAAGGTGTGAATTGTGATAGGAGTTACCAAGCTTTTGTGTGGGACCGTGACCCCGGGTGACCCTTTGCGCTATGGCCGGGACTCGGGTAAGATGCCGGCGAATCTATTGCAATTTTCCCGGGATAAGCGACCGGTGGTGGTGTGGAACGTAACCCGAAGATGCAATCTGGCCTGCGTGCACTGCTACTCTGATTCGGCCAACGTGACCTATGCGGGCGAGCTGGATAGCGACCAAGCCCGGATCTTCATCCATGACCTGGCCGACTTCAAAGTGCCTGTGCTTCTCTTCTCCGGAGGTGAGCCTCTGATCAGGAAGGATGTGTTTGAACTGGCTACCCTGGCCGCCTCCTCGGGAATGAGGCCAGTGCTTTCCACCAATGGCACCTTGATTACCTCAAAGATGGCCCAGCAGATAAAGGAAAGCGGTTTCGCCTATGCGGGTGTGAGCCTGGATGGCATCGGCGAGAACAATGACCGGTTTCGGGGCAAGGAAGGGGCCTTCGACGCCGCGCTGACCGGAATCAGAAGATTGGTGAATGTGGGCCAGCGGGTGGGATTGAGGTTCACCATTACACGCGGGAACGCGGCCGATGTGCCCGCCATTTTTGATTTGGTGGAGAAGGAAAACATAGATAGGGTATGTTTCTATCACCTGGTCTATACCGGCCGGGGAAAGGCTATGCACAAGGACGACCTCAGCCATCAGCAGACCCGGGAACTGGTTGATTATATTATGGAACGTACTTTGGATTGGCATAACCGGGGGCTGAACAAGGATGTCTTAACAGTGGATAACCACGCCGATGGCGTTTACCTATACTTGAGGTTGAAAAAGGAGAACCCGAAGCGGGCCGAGGAGGTATTACAGTTGCTCCGGTTCAACGGGGGCAATTCTTCGGGCGTGGGGATCGCCTGCGTGGATAACTTAGGCGAAGTGCACGCCGACCAGTTCTGGAGCCACCACGCTTTCGGCAATGTCAGGACACGCAAGTTCGACAGCATCTGGACTGATACCTCTGACCCCCTTATGGCCGGTCTTAAGAACCGGCGCGGGCTGCTCAAAGGCCGGTGCGGCCTATGCCAGTATCTTGAACTTTGCGGCGGCAATTTCCGTGTCCGTGCTGAGGCGGTTAGCGGAGACATCTGGGCGCCGGACCCAGCCTGCTATCTAACCGACGAGGAAATCGGGATAATATCGGGATAATATAGTCGATTATTTAGCCGGTCGTCCTTTTCCCGACCGCGGCTTAAGGTCAGAGAAGGGGGCGAAATATCCAATGGTTAAAGTTAAAATAGACCAGGACCGCTGTAAGGGCTGTGGTTTATGCACGCTTTATTGTCCCCGGCGGATACTGGCCCTGTCAGCAAAGGTCAATGAAAATAGTTATCACCCCGCGGTAGTAACCGAGCCGGAAAAGTGCATATCCTGCTTGAGCTGCTATCTGGTCTGCCCTGACGGCTGCTATCAGGTCTACCGAGAGGGGATGGTACTGGTTTAGGGTTAATGCAAGAAGCTGCGTTTATGAAAGGTTGCGAGGCGGTTGGTGAAGCCGCGCTTAAGGCCGGCTGTCGCCATTTCTATGCCTATCCCGCTACCCCGGCCACCGACCTGGTGGAATATATGGCCAGGCGATTACCCGCTTCAGGCGGGGTGTTTATGCAGGCTGATAGTGAGATCTCCGCGCTGGGCATGGTTTACGGCGCCGCGGCCGCGGGCAAAAGGTCCATGACTGCGCTAGCCGGCCCAGGCGTGGGATTATGCCAGGAGTCGATTTCCCATTTAGCCGCCAGCGAACTGCCTTGCGTGCTGGTCCATCTCTCTCGTTCGGGACCGGGCCAAGGAAATGTCCTGCCCTCCCAGGGTGACTATTTTCAGGCCACCAAATGCGGGCCCGGTGATTATCATCTCTTAGTATTGGCTCCATCATCAGTTCAGGAGGCGGCTGACCTTACCTGTTTAGCTTTTTACCTGGCTGATAAATACCGTAATCCGGTAATGGTCTTGGCTGACGGAGCCCTGGGCCAGCTGGTGGAAAGGGTGAACTTTTCCGACCGGGACTTGGATTCGTTGCCGGAAATTCATTGGGAGGTAGCTGGAGCCGCAGGAAGGCCTCGGCGGGTAATAAGCTCGATCTGCTTTTCGGTGAGTGAGCTGGCCGAGCACAACTTGAAGCTCAAGGAAAAATACCGGGATATGGCCCGTGCCCATACCCTGTTTGAGGTATATGAAGGCCAGGATGCGAAAGTATTGTTGGTGGCCTTTGGCACGGCCGCTCGGGTAGCAGCCAAGGCGGTGGATAAACTGCGGGCGGAGGGTTACCAGGTGGGGCTTATGCGGCCCATAACCCTATTCCCTTTCCCCTCTGACGCGCTGAAGGAACGGGTCAGCCAGGTGAAGGCCTTCCTGGTAGTGGAGATGAACCTGGGGCAGATGCTCGAGGATGTGGAGCGGGCCGTGCTGGGTCAAAGGCCGGTGGACTTCCTCGGTATAACCGGCGGCGCGGTGCCGACCCCAGAGCAAATCACCGCCGCGGTGAAGGAGACATGGGAGAAACATTGCTAACGTTGGGGTAAGGGATATGGCTGTCACTCTGGAAAAGGTTGCTGACCGGCCTCGGCCCCTTTACGATGTGGCTACTCACTACTGTCCGGGCTGTTCCCATGGGGTCATTCAGCGGCTGCTGGCTGAAGTAATAACCGAGCTCGATATCCAGCAACGGATCGTGGGGGTAGCTTCGGTGGGCTGCTCCCTGCCCATTTACCACTACTTGGATATAGACTTCGTCTGTGCACCTCACGGCCGGGCTCCGGCGGTGGCCGCCGGTCTGAACCATGCCTTACCCGGCCGGGCCATCTTCACTTATCAAGGGGATGGAGACTTGGCCGCCGCGGGCATGGGCCAGATAGTCCATGCCGCAGCCCGAGGCGACCGAATAGCGGTTATCTTTGCCAATAATGCTACCTATGGCATGACCGGAGGGCAAATGTCCCCCACCACCCTTCTGGGACAAAAGACCAGCACTACCCCCCAGGGCAGGGATGCCCAGGCGGGTTACCCTATAAGGGTGGCGGAGCTGATTGCCGGACTCCCGGGCGCGACCTATGTGGCCCGAATGGCGGTTAATAATCCAGGTAATATAAAGAGAGCCAAACTGGCCCTGATCAGGGCTTTCCAGAATCAGATGCATAACCGAGGCCTTTCCCTGGTGGAGATTTTGGGCATTTGTCCTACCGACTGGGGCCTAAGTCCCGCCGAGTCATTAACCTGGCTAAAAAATTATATGATCCCTTACTACCCGCTGGGAGAGCTGAAGTCGATTTAGCCTTTGCCGAGCGGACTGGGCCATGCGACAGATATTCCTCATTAAAGAACGCTGTCTTCCTGGGTGTGACTCCTGTATGCGCGCCTGTCTCGGTGAGCATCTAGGCCACCAGCAGGACTATGCCTCCATTCAACAACTGCCTCTGGCCAAGAAAGCTGCCGATAACACCTACTCATTCGACCTGTTGGACCCAGTGCCGTTTGCGCTGCGCTGCCAGCATTGCCCGGATGCCCCGTGCGTAGCCAGCTGTATCAGTGGCTCCATGCAGCAGTCTGAGGAAAACGGACGCGTCTTCAACGACCTGGAGCAATGCGTGGGCTGCTGGATGTGTGTTATGGCCTGCCCCTACTGTGCCCTTATCCCGCTGGTGGAAGAAAGAAAAGTGCTTAAATGCGACCAATGCCTTCTCGCCCAGGACCCGGCCTGTGTTCGGGCCTGTCCCACCAAGGCGCTGGTATTCTACTCCTCCGAGGAATACGAGGCGCTGAGGAGGAAGGCGGCCAGGTGGAACGAGGAAGGAAAGAGACCTGCCAAAGGGTTGTTTGAATGAAGGTGTTGATCATCGGAAGCGGAGTTGCCGGCACTGCCTGTGCCCAGGCGATGCGGAGGCTGGATTCCCACGCTAGCATCACCATCCTTTCCGAGGAGCCCCATCTGTTTTATTCCAAATCGCTGCTGGCCCATTGCTTTTCGCATAGCTGGGGGATAGCTCGGCTGGCTCTTTGCGGCCCGGACAGTTACCAAAGGCTGAAGCTTAAGGCCCTGACCTCGGTTCGGGCCGAGGAGATTGACACGGATAAGAAGATAGTGCGGGCTGGCGATGGCCAGATATATCCTTATGACCGCCTTTTAATCTCTACCGGAGCCTCGCCCAATTTTCCCAGCAATGATATCAAAGGCTTGGATAAGAAACGGGTTTTCGGATTGAGAAACTTTGCCGATGTTGTCGGGATAAGGGCCTGCCTTGATAAGCTGAGGGCTAAGAAAACCGATGTCCGCGCCGTGGTTATCGGCGGCGGGCTCTTGGGCCTGGAGACCGCTTATCACTTGAATCAGGCCGGATTGAATATCAGCCTGGTGGAGTCCCAGTCCAGGCTGCTGCCCACGGTCATCTCTGAGGATCTTTCCCGCTGGCTCGGCCTGGAGGAAAGATTCGCCCGGCATGGGTACGAGCTTAAACTGGCTTCCCAGCCGGTGGAGATATTGGGGAAGGAAGGGGTGGAGGCGGTTTCTATCGCCGAAGGCACCAAAGTCACTCAACTGCCGGCCGACATCGTGCTGGTGGCCACCGGGGTCGTACCTAAGGTTGGTTTGGCCCAAGACTGTGGAATCGAGGTGGACCACGGTATCATAACCGATGAGCGCCAGCAAACCAGTGCCCCAGATATTCTTGCTGCCGGCGATGTGGCCCAGACAAAGGACCTGCTTACCGGAGATAGTTCGGTCTTTCCCATCTGGCCGGCAGCAGTGGAGCAAGGCCGGGTGGCAGCAAGTAATATCCTGGGACAGGATGTACAGTACAAGGGGGGAGTGAATTTAAACTCCTTTCAATTCTTCGATCTACCGGTCTGCTGCCTGGGTTTGGTGGAACTGGGCAACGGCGCGGGCCGGGAGGAATTGGTCTACCAGAGCCAATCCCCCCGGGTCTACCAGCGGATATTGATCGAGGATGGATATATCGTGGGTGCTTCCCTGGCTGGAGATATCAGCAAGGCCGGGGCCATCTACGCTTGGATAAGAGAGAAAAGGCCGGTGGCTGATAAAAAGGAGAAACTTTTGGAAGCCATCAGCTGTTCGTCCTGGCGGTAGAAAGTGGTGAGAAGAGAAGAGAACAAGGGAGATTCGGGGCTAGCCCAGCTCTATCCCGAGCTACTCCGATGTAATCGTTGTGGCTTTTGCCAGGGAAGCTGTCCCACCTATAAGGTTACCGGCTTGGAAACTGCCGTAGCCCGGGGACACCATTCCTTGCTTCGGGAGATTATCGAGGGTCGGCTCGACCTTTCCAAGGAAACCAGAGGGCTGCTCTACGGCTGCCTGCTTTGCCGGGGGTGCGTCCCCCCCTGCATGCCGGCGGTGGAGACGGATAAAGTGGTGGTGCGGGCCCGGGAGGCTTACGTGGACAAGTTCGGCCTGCCTTGGAGTCGGCGCTGGCTTTTTCGATCATTCTTAGCAAGCACACTGCTCCCCTCCATGGCCAGCAAGGTTTTAGCCTTGCTAAGAGCGGCCCAGATTCCCAGAATTGCCCGAGCTGTGGCAGGCCAGAAGTCCGCATCTTTACTGGCTTACACCGGCGTCCTACCTGGGCCGCCGGGCTTTCAAACCCTCCGGCAACGGCTGGTGAGCAAGGGGCTGATAAAGGGAGGGGGAAAGGGCAAAAGAGTCACCTACTTTATCGGTTGCGGGTTCAATTACCTTCTTCCCAATGTGGGTGAGGCCACGGTAAGCCTGCTTAACCGACTGGGCTTTGATGTTATGCTTGTCAATCACGTTTGCTGTGGTCTGCCCGCCTACGCCTATGGAGACCGAAAAGGCGCGCAGTCCATGGCGCGAAAAAATCTGCGCCAGTTATTATCCCTGGACACAGAAGCAGTGGTAACAGAGTGCGCCAGTTGTTCATCATTTTTAAAGGAATATCGCCAACTACTGGCTGATGACACCGAGTACGCCGAGCAGGCGGCAAGGCTCTCCCAAAAGGTCAAGGACATCAACGAGATCCTGGCAGATAACATTTCACTTATCCGCCCCAGGCATGCCAAAACGGACACCAGGGTTACCTATCACGACCCCTGCCATCTGGTTCGCTATCAGGGTATAAAGGAGCAGCCCCGGGAGTTACTTAAATCCCTGGGCAATCTGGAATTCCATGAACTGGCCGAGGCCGACTGGTGCTGTGGCGCTGCGGGTACATATTGCTTGGAGAATCCCCATGAGTCAATGGAAGTGCTGGAGCGAAAGATGCTTAATTTGCAGGCAAGCGGTGCCCAGGTATTAGTCACCAGTTGCCCGGCATGCATATTGCAACTCTCGCTAGGGGTGCGCCAGAGGGGATGGCCAATCAAGGTGGTCCACCTCACCGAGATAATGGCCCAGGCCTCCAGGTGACTTTTCCCCTCGATGAGTTGGAGGGTATTGTAAATTATGGACAAAACGACTATAATATTATATAAATTTAGGAATATCACCTTCACTATTACGTCTAATAATAGGGACAAAGGGGGAAATGAGGCGGGTGGTACGAGTTTTGCTTAGACAACGGGAGTAATAATGGCAGCTGGCCCGTATAGTGACAAGGTCATGGAACACTTCCGGAATCCGAGGAATGTAGGGGAGATTGAAAACCCGGACGGTGTAGGTGAGGTGGGCAACCCGGCCTGCGGTGATATTATGAAGATCACCGTCAGGATCAAGGATGGACGGATAGAGGATGCTAAGTTTTTGACCTTTGGCTGCGGTGCCGCGATTGCCACCAGTTCGATCTGCACGGAACTGGTCAAGGGGCGAACGATAGCCGAAGCCAGGGAGATAAGTAACAAGGCGGTAGCTGAAGCGCTGGACGGCTTACCGCCCCTGAAGATGCACTGTTCAAATCTAGCGGCTGATGGCCTTCATGCAGCACTGGATGATTATGTGCGCCGGCAGAGGCCAGGAGCAGGTGAGTCAGAGAAAGGCGGTGAGGGAGGATGCAGTGTCCGAGATGTCATGGGTTAATGGCCTATGAGACATTTATGAACAAGCTGGAATTCTTCAACGGTTGGCGCTGCGTCAATTGCGGCGAAATCGTGGATAATATTATTTTTGAGAACAGAAATACCAGTGATGTTGAACAGGGAGGAGGTTAATGGAAGACCTGAAAGAGAGAGTGGAAAAGGCGCTGGCTAAGTTGCGACCCGCGTTACAACTCGATGGTGGGGATGTGGAACTGGTGGCCGTTGATGGTAATGAAGTCAAGGTGCGCCTGACCGGTGCCTGTCACGGTTGCCCAGGCGCGGCTATGACCCTCCAGTACGGCGTGGAGAAAGCCATTAAAGAAGCCGTCCCGGAGATTCAACGGGTAACCACTGCGTGAACGCATGGGGGACTGTCTTAACCGTCGGTCGGACAGCGGAATATCTCTTCGAGGCTATGGGTTAAGCAGGCAGCTCCTTTCAAAGGCCCCACTAGCGGCTGCGGGGTGCAGCCCACCCAGCAGATATCATCTTTGAGCTCTAATCAAGGGCGGTGGGATGAATGGATTCGAACCTTTCAGCCCCCCCTTCGGTTCGAATGTTTCTGAACACCGCCCTTCTCACCTACCCGGGAGCAAAATCCGCGAAATTGTCCTGCTCTCAGACATCGGTCAAAGCTTAGCTGCTACTTTCCCAGGGGACGGGGCCGTGGGCCCCTCTATGGGAGTAACCCTTTTAAAAGGGTTTTCCCCAGAGAAGGTTTCCCTCACAAAAGGCCCACGGCCCCGTCCCCTGGGAAAGATCACCCAATCATAGAAAACCCCTTGAAGGGTTGGGCTATTGCTGTATACTAGAACGAAGGGTTAACCAGGAGGAAAAAACACCATTGCCTCATGATAATATAACGATTGAATGCTTTACCGTCGGCCCTTTTGCCACTAATCTCCTCGTTGTACGTTCCGGCCAATCGGGCAAGGCGATGATTATTGATCCGGGGATTGACTGTGAGCCCGCTTATGACTTTGTCCAAGGAGAGGGCCTGACGGTGGAATGCATCGTCAATACCCACGGCCATCTAGACCATGTCTATGGCAATCACTATATGAAGGCAGCCACCGGAGCACCTCTTTTAATTCACCAGGCAGATGAGCCACTTTTGGAGCAAATTCCAGCCCAAGCCATAAGCTTTGGTTTGCCTAGCCCGCAAGTAGCCAAACCGGACATACTACTCAAAGATGGGGGGGTAGTTAACTTGGGCGGGGTGGAATTCGAAGTTATCCATACCCCGGGCCATACCCCCGGTGGAATATGCCTCCACCGGGACGGTATGATCTTAGTGGGAGACACTTTGTTCGCGGACTCCATCGGCCGAACCGACCTCCCAGGAGGGTCTTATCCCCAATTGATATCCTCAATTCAGCAACGGCTCTTATGTTTAACGGATGATACCGTGGTTTACTGCGGCCATGGGCCGACAACCACCATAGGCCAAGAGAGACGTTTTAACCCTTTTTTGACTGAACCGAACAAATGGGCGTAGAGGAACACAAGAAGCAAGCGGCCTCGCTAGGCCCAATCGGCTGTGCCATATTGTCCATAAGTGACAGCCGAACCGAGGCTGACGACCTATCCGGACAGAAGCTCCAAGAGATCCTCTCTGCCTCCGGACATCGGGTGCTGGACTATAGGTTGGTCAAGAATGACCCGGATAAGCTTCGCTCAATAATAGAGGAGCAGCTGGCCAGCCAGGTGGATTTGATATTAACCACCGGAGGCACGGGCCTGAGCCAGAGGGACAGGACTATTGAGACGGTAAGTCCGGTACTGGAGAAGATTCTTCCTGGTTTCGGAGAGATATTTCGCGCGCTGAGCTATCAACAGATAGGCCCGGCGGCCTTCTTAAGCCGGGCCCTTTTAGGTTTAGTCCGGGGGAAGGTAGTGGTGTGTCTGCCGGGCTCGCCTCAGGCGGTGGAATTGGCTTTGCAAGAATTAGTTATTCCCGAAATCAAGCATCTCATTTGGGAGGCCAGAAAATGAGCTCAATGAGGCCTCTGAAGGCCCTTATATCGATAAAAGAAGCTTTTGATCTGATATGGGAGGAGATCAGGCCCATAGAGAGAACGGTCGGCTTGCCTTTACAGGAGGCAGCTGGTTTAGTCCTGGCCGAGCAGGAAGTGGCTGATAGCGACGTGCCGCCATTCTCCCGGGCTGCTATGGACGGATATGCGGTTATAGCCAGTGATACCTTTGGGGCGACAACGACCAGTGCCAAGCGGCTCAAACTGGTGGGCGTGCGTCATGCCGGTGATGCTGGGGAAGAGGTAGTTGGGGCCGGCCAGTGCCTCCAGATAGCTACGGGCGCTCCCATGCCCCGGGGGGCTGATGCAGTAGTCATGGTGGAGGATACGGAAAGAGAGGGCGACTGGACTGAGGTATACCGGCCGGTCTATCCGGCAGCAAACGTGATGAATAAGGGCGCGGATATCACTAACGGGCAAAAAATCCTGGCTCCCGGGGTGGTGTTGACCCCGAGTCGGCTGGGGGTTCTAGCTGCCTTAGGGAGGGACAAGGTCAAAGTCTATGACCGGCCTCGGGTGGGGGTTATACCCAGCGGAAACGAGATCTGCCAGCCGGGTCAAACTCTGGGCCCGGGCCAGATATATGACGTAAATTCCTTTACCCTAGCCGCGTTGATAAAAGAGAACGGCGGTGAAGCCACTATCCTGCCGGTATTAGCAGACGAACCCACCGATATAAAGTCAAGGTTGCTGAAGACGGTATCAGAATTCGATTTGATAATCCTCTCCGGGGGGAGTTCGGCCGGGGAACGGGATGTCATGGTGGATGCCATTGCTTCTTGCGGCCAGGTGAAGTTCCATGGCATCGCGGTCAAGCCGGGTAAACCCACCCTGGGCGCGGTAATCGGGGGGAAACCGGTGCTGGTTATGCCGGGGTATCCCACTTCCTGTTTGACCAATGCCTATTTTCTGCTGGTCCCCATCTTGAGGAGGCTGGCCCGGCTGCCGCAAAGTCGCCGGCAGAAGAAAAAGGGAGTGCTATCACGACGGGTGACATCTACGGTGGGCCGCTACCAGTTCTTGACCGTCAGGTTAAATGGTGAGCAAATAGAACCCACGTTCAAAGAATCGGGGGCTATCACCAGTATGGCCCTGGCTGATGGTTACGTGGAAATACCAGAGAACGTCGACTTTCTGGAAAAGGGCGAGGAGTTGGAGGTTACCCTTTTTGAAAACTGACCCCAGCAGGGAATTTATCAAGGCCCATGTTGATCCTGACAGACCAAGCCAAGACTGAGTGTTGACCAAAGGTGTAGTGGAAAATAACCGAGCGGACCTGTTCCCCAAGGAGGGCATTAGATTCTGAGGCGCTGGAGTCATTACTTGCTACTCATGGGGAGCGGTGCCGTTTACGGGCCACGCCCCTGCTCAGGAGCTGAAGGGGACAAATCAGAGATGGAGAGGGTAAATAGCTAAAGAGGACACGGGGCGAATGAATGACGGTACCATGATGAACGAAGGTAAGGGAAGATTCTCCGAGAACGCCTTAAGGGTGTTGGAGAAACGCTATCTCCGCAAGGAGGAAGGTCTGGTAGTGGAGACCACGGTGGATATGTTACGCCGGGTGGCTAATCACGTGGCCAGCGCGGAGTTGAACTATGGTCAGGACGGGGAGAAAAGAGCAAAGGCGATGGAGAAAAAGTTTTTCCAGGCGATGTACGAGCTGGAGTTCTTGCCCAATTCCCCCACGCTTATGAACGCGGGCCGGGAACTGGGCCAGCTTTCCGCCTGCTTCGTCTTGCCGGTGGATGATTCTCTGGAGGACATCTTCCTGGCCATCAAACACACGGCTAAGATCCATCAAAGCGGCGGCGGTACTGGCTTTTCCTTCTCCCGGATTCGGCCCAAGGGTGACCTGGTGGCTTCCACCGGCGGCGTAGCCAGTGGCCCGGTCTCCTTCATGAAGGTATTTAACGCCGCCACCGAGGCCATCAAACAGGGAGGCACCCGCCGCGGGGCCAATATGGGGATATTGAGGGTGGACCACCCGGATATCCTGGAGTTCATCCAGTGCAAACGGGACCAGAGCGAGGTGACCAATTTCAACATCTCGGTGGCCATTAGCAATGAATTCATGACAAAGGTGGAAGCGGATGAGGATTACGAGCTGATTACCCCCAGAACCGGCCAGGTGGCAGATAAGCTAAATGCCCGGGTGGTATTCGATTTGATCGCCCGAGCTGCCTGGGAAGGCGGTGACCCGGGGGTGGTATTCATTGACCGGCTAAATGAAGCCAACCCGACGCCCAAGCTGGGCGAGATTGAGAGCACCAATCCCTGTGGAGAGCAGCCCCTGTTGCCTTACGAATCTTGCAACCTGGGCTCCATAAACCTGTCCAAGTTCGTGCGGGCCAAGGCGGGCCGAAATGAGATAGATTACGAGCGGCTAAGAAAATGTGTGCATACCGCGGTGCGTTTTTTAGACAACGTCATCGACGTGAACCACTATCCACTAGAAGATATAGAGAGAATAACCAAGGCAAACCGGAAGATCGGCCTGGGCTTGATGGGATTTGCCGACCTGCTAATCATGCTGGGGATTTCCTACGACAGTGAGGTGGCCATATTTAAGGCCCGGGAGTTAATCAATTTCATCACCGATGCCGCCTGGGAGATGTCGGCCAAGCTTGCTGACGATGAGAAGGAGAGAGGCTGCTTCGCCAATTTTCCCGAAAGCAGGCTGGCCGCGGCTGGAGGGAAAGCCAGGCCGGCATCTGGTAAAAAAGGCCGGCACGCCACTCCCCCTTTGCCCTGGGGCTACCAGCTGCGTCAATCGCCTCATGGATTCCGCAATGCCACAGTAATCACCATTGCCCCCACGGGAACGATCGCTATTCTGGCTGATTGCTCCAGCGGCATAGAACCCTTATTCGCCCTGGCCTACACCCGGGTGGGGCTGGACAATCAAAGATTCATTTATACCAACCGCTTATTCGAGACCAAGGCCAAGGAACTGGGTATCTACAGCCGGGAACTGATGGAGAAGATCGCGGCCAAGGGAAGTTGCCAGGGGATGGCCGAGGTCCCGGAAGAGATGCAGCGCGTCTTTGTAACCGCCATGGATATTGACATCCAGTGGCATATAAAGATGCAAGCCGCCTTCCAGGCCCACACCGACAATGCGGTGAGCAAGACCTTGAATTTCCGCAACGAGGCCACGGTGGAGGATGTAAAAGAGGCCTATCGGCTGGCTTACAAAGAGGGATGTAAAGGCGTGACCATCTATAGGGATGGCAGCCGCGAGGGGCAGGTACTCTCCGTGGCTCGTAAACCGGAGGAACAGCCTGCTCCGCCGGAACACACCCTGCTCCCTCGCTTTCGGCCCCGGGTCACCGGCGGGCACACCGAGAGGATAAGGACCGGTTGCGGCAATTTATATATAACTATAAATGAAGACGAACGAGGCTTATGCGAGGTCTTCGTGAATATCGGTAAGGGAGGAGGATGCGCTTCAGCCGAGGCCGAGGCCATCGGTCGGCTGGTCTCCCTGGCTTTGCGCGCCGGGGTGGAGCCCACAGCCATTATCAAGCATCTGCGCGGGGTGCGCTGCCCGCAGCCCTTCTGGGAAGAGGGCGAATTGATTCTCTCCTGCCCGGACGCGATCGGCAGGGCTTTGGAAAGGTTCATCCGCCAGGACGGTGAAAAAGAGGAGGAAGGCCAGCGAGCCCTGTTTGCTCCCAAGAAAGAGGGGGATGAGACCCTTCAGTTGGCTGGGGCCTGCCCGGAGTGTGGAGGCATGATGGAGCACGAAAGCGGCTGTGCGGTGTGCCGGTACTGCGGTTTCAACCGTTGCGGCTAGGAGGAGATTATGGCGATTAAGCCAGACCGATGGATAAAAGAGATGGCGCTGAAGCACAAGATGATTGACCCGTTTGAAGAATGTCAACGAAGTGGTCAAGTGATCTCTTACGGCCTTTCCTCCTATGGCTACGATGTGCGCATCGCCAAGGAGTTTAAAGTCTTTACTAACATAAACAGCACCGTGGTGGACCCCAAGGAGTTCGATGAGCGCTCCTTTGTCGATTTCGTGGGAGAGGTCTGCATCATACCGCCAAACTCCTTCGCCCTGGGAAGGACAGTGGAATACTTTCGCATACCCAGAAATGTATTGACTATCTGCCTGGGCAAATCCACTTACGCCCGTTGTGGCATCATCGTTAATGTGACCCCCTTCGAGCCCGAATGGGAAGGCTACGCCACCTTGGAGATCTCCAACACCACCCCGCTGCCGGCGAAGATTTATGCCAACGAGGGTATTGCCCAAGTCATCTTTTTCGAAAGCGATGAGCCCTGTATAGTCTCCTACGCCGATAGAGGAGGACGCTATCAAGGGCAAAGAGGTATTACTTTGCCCTCGGTGTAGCAAGGGAAGCCTCGGTGAGGAAGGATTGGAAAAAAAAGCTGGCTGGGCTTATCGGCCCGGGGGGAGTGCTCACCTCCCCCTTTTCTCTTTCTAGTTATTCCTACGACGCCGGCCTGGATGTGATGAAGCCCGAGGCGGTGGTATTTCCTCGCTCCACTGAAGATGTGGTGGCAGTGGTCAAGCTGGCGGCCAGCGAGGGTATTCCCATCACCCCTCGGGGCGCGGGCACCGGTTTGAGCGGAGGCGCGGTACCCAGCCAAGGAGGCATTGTCCTTTCCTTTTCCCGGATGAACCGCGTCCTTCAGGTTGATTGGGCCAATCGGTTTGCCGTGGTCCAAGCCGGTCTGGTCAATATAGAGCTGCAAAACCTGCTCAGGCAAAAAGGTTATTTCTATGCGCCGGACCCCTCCAGTGAGCAGGCCTGTACCCTGGGCGGAAACGTAGGCGAGAATGCGGGTGGACCTCACTGCTTCAAATACGGGTACACCGTGAACCACGTCCTTGGACTCAAGCTGGTTACTGCTCAGGCGGAAGTGGTGGATGTAGGCGGCCCTTGCCCGGATCCGCCCGGATACGATCTCACCTCGCTTCTCGTGGGTTCGGAAGGAATGTTGGGTCTGGTAACCGAGGTTACCGTCAGGTTCATCCCTAAGCCGGAGTCGGCGCGCACCATGCTGGCGGCCTTCACCACTATCCGAGCGGCGGCCGCGGCGGTGGCTGACATTATCGGCGCTGGGGTCATTCCCGCCTCGCTGGAGATGATGGATAAGGTAATGATTCAGGCGGTGGAGGCCTCCACCCAGGTCGGGTTACCCTCGCACGCCGAGGCGGTTCTGATAATCGAGATAGACGGCTTAGGCGCTGGACTGGACCAGCAACAAGCCCTGGTGGAGGAAGCCTGCCGCAAACATGGAGTGAAAAAGCTTGAGATCGCCAGGGATGAGAAGGCGGCTGAGCGACTCTGGGCAGCCAGAAAAGGGGCGGGCGCCGCGGTGGGAAGGATTGCCCCTAACCAGATAACTCAGGATGGTTCGGTGCCGCTGCCCAAGCTTCCCGAGTTATTGGAGGAAATAGCTAAGCTAGCCAAGCGGCATAATCTGCTCATCGGGAACGTAATGCATGCCGGTGATGGCAACCTCCACCCTATAATGATATTCGACGGCCGTGACCAAGAACAAGTAGGCCGTGTTCGAGCCGCCAGCTGGGATATCTTACGCGCTTGTGTGGCCGCGGGTGGAACCATCAGTGGAGAGCACGGCATCGGCCTGGAAAAAAAGGAATATATGTCATTACTTTTCGGCCCGGCGGAGATTGAGGCCATGAAGGCGGTCAAACAGGCGCTGGATCCGGCCAATATTTTAAATCCGGGAAAGGTTTTTCCCGCGCCGGTGGGAGGGGCCTAGCCTTGGTCAACCAGGATATATTGGCGCAAAGACTTGCCCATCTGCTGGGAGCTGAGCACGTCTTCTCTGATCTTGAGACCCGAGCGCGAATCAAGATAGATGGGATTATCCCCGGCTTGGTAGCCAGGCCCAGGGATGCCAGTCAGATAAGCGAGCTGGTAGCCCTGGCCCGGGAGCTGAAGGCCGCTATTGTGCCTAAGGGGCGAGGAAACGCCCTCCAACTGGGCCGAACTCCATCCCGGGTGGACATATTGCTGGACCTCTCTTTATTAGACCGGGTGGTAGAACACGACCAGGGCAATCTGACCATAACCTGCCAGGCGGGCGCGCCTTTATCTTCGGCCTATGATCAAGTCGAGGCCGCGGGCCAGATTCTGCCATTAGATCCCCCCTCCGCGCCAAACCGTTCCTTCGGCGGCGTGGTGGCTAGCGCCAGCGTGGGACCGTCGCGCCTGGGATATGGCTCTCTTCGCGACCTGCTTTTCGGCGTCCGGGCCGTGTTGGGAACAGGCAAGGCGGTGCGATTCGGCGGCAAGGTCATCAAGGATGTAGCTGGTTTTAACCTGGCAAGGATGTTTATCGGCTCGCTGGGAACCCTGGGCATAATAACCGAGCTAACCCTTCGGCTTTATGTCCGCCCCCAGGTCCGCCAAACAGTTGTGGCCTGTTTTGACGAATTGGAAACCGCGGCTCAAGCATTAAGCCAGTTCCCCCTTCCCTGCTCAGGAGTGGTAGCCGCCGAGATATTGGGATCTAGAATTAAGCTGAAGGTATCTCAGCTTTACAATGGTAACTGTTTAGCATTGGCCTTTGCCGGACTGGAAAGGGATGTTCAGGAACTAGTCCGAAGGGCCAAGGATGTTTGCGCCCGGCTTAAGCCGCGAGAAATAGTCGTGCTGGCTGGAGAACAGGATAGGGAACTTTGGGTCGCGATTCGAGACCTTGCCTCGGGGTATAGGGCCGATGGAGAGGGCCTACTGCTGCGGGCAACCTGCCTGGTCAGCCAGCAAACCAAGCTGCTGATGGCGCTGGAGGACTTGGCTTATGAGTATGGCTTAAGCCTGACCATCTGGGCCCATGCTGGCTGCGGTATTATCTATGGGATGGTGGAAGATGGCCGGATGGCTGAACTCATCCGATTCACGGCCCAGGCCCGCTCCCTGGCTCACTCCCAAGGTGGGAGCCTGGTGCTGGAAAGCGCCCCGCCAGCCGTTAAAAAGGAGATTTGCCCCTGGGGCCCTGTTTCCCCTGGATTTCAGCTAATGGCTCGGATAAAGGCCGGGCTGGACCCTTCGGGCATAATGAATCCGGGCAGGTTTTTGGGAGGGATATAGTCAGGTGGAGGCAGAGAGGAAAGCAAGAGAGGCCAGAAGAACCATGGTTTTCGCCTGTGGGGTCGCCTTCTTTCTTTTCGGCTTAAAATTGTCCTTCGGCCTGGCCCTGGGCTCGCTGGCCGTCCTTTCCGAGGCGATAAACTCCTTTGTCGACCTGATGGCCAGTTTAACGGTGCTGTTCTTGTTAAAGAAGGCATCGGCGCCTGCGGATAGTGGCCACGCCTTTGGCCACGGCAAGATGGAGACGCTGGCCGGTCTGGCTCAATCCAGCTTGATAATATTGATGGGTATCTGGGTATTTGTTTCCGCCCTCTTCCGAATTACAGATCCCCAGCCGGTGAGACTGGCCGGTTGGGGAATAGCCCTGATGGCCTTCTCTATGGTGGTTACCTTTTTTGCCTGGCGCATAGTGCGTGGCGCAGGAAAAAGAGCGGAAAGCGTGGCATTGGAAGCCAGTTCAGTCCAGTTCTCCATGGATCTGTTTACCAATCTGGCGGTGTTGATCGCCCTGGCCATAATCCACTTTACAGGAGTTTCACTGGTCGACCCGCTGACCGCCATATTGGTCTTGGCGGTTGTCTTCTTCTTGACCCGGTCAGTGTTCCTCAAGGTACTGGGAGACCTACTGGACCAAAGTCTGCCCCCCTCCACGTGCAAGGAGATCAATCATATTATCGAGAGGACGCTGACCTCCCATCACCCCAAGCTGCGGGGGTTCCATAAATTACGCACTCGGCGCTCAGGGTTAAGGAAACTTGTGGATCTACACCTTCTGGGCTGCAAGAAGTTGGAGCTGCACGAAGCTCACCAGTTGGCTCACACGGTGGAGTGGAATTTGAAAAAGAGGTTCCCGGAGATGGATATCCTTATTCATTCCGAGCCTTGTAAAGATGATTGCGACATCTGTGATAAGTTAATAAGGGATAAATAATTGAGGGACTGGCATGTGGAGTGAATTCAAAAAGATAGTTGATAAATACCAGCATTTCGTCATATCAACCCATATGAACCCGGATGGCGATGGCCTGGGATCAGAGGTGGCCTTGGCATCACTGCTAAAATGGCTCAGTAAAGAGGCGACCATCGTCAACACCTCGGAGACCCCTAAGAATTATAAGTTTGTAGACCCAGAGGGGGAGATATGCTATTACCCAAGCCAGGCCGCCAACGAGGCTATCAGCCGTTGCCAGGTGCTGATCCTGCTCGATTGCGGCAGTTTGAATAGGATGGGAGAACTGGGGGGCCATTTTAAGAAGAGCCATATCTACCGGGTTTGCATTGACCATCATCTGACCGTGGATGATGATTTTGACCTGGCTATCGTCCGTCAGGAGGCGGCAGCCACGGCCATGCTTATATTCGACCTCATCCACGAGATGAAGGGCGGCGTGAGCGAAAAGGAGGCCCTGGCACTGTACACGGGGATAATGCGTGAGACGGGCTCCTTCAGGTTCGCCAACACCGATCCCGAGGTTCATCGGGTAGCCGCCCGCCTATTAGAGTTGGACCTAGATCCCCAGAAGATATATGAGGAGGTTTACGAAAAGAGCAGCGCGGCGCGCCTTCGCCTTATCGGTCATCTCCTGACCGAGCTTGAGCTTGCCCCGGGAGGCCGGCTGGCCTGGATAACCGCCAGCCGAGGGTTACTGGACAGGTTCCAGGTACCTGAGGCAGACATGGATGGGTTTATCGATTTTCCCCGGTCCCTGGCCGGGGCCGAGGTGGTGTTTTTCTTTATTGAGCAGGAAGGCCGGGTTAGGGTAAGCTTTCGCTCCAAAGGAAGCGTGGATGTCAATAAGCTGGCTAACTCTTTCGGTGGAGGTGGCCACAAGAATGCCGCCGGTGCTATCGTGGCCGGAGGTCTGGACGAGGTTAGGGAAAGGGTGATCGAGGCGGCCAAGAGGGTTTTGGAGCGCCCGGCCCAAGAGGATTAACTCCACGGGCAGGCTCGATGATCAGCTAGCTATCGTTACCGGAGCCGGCCGAGGTATCGGCCGAGCCATTGCCCCGGCCCTGGCTGAGGAGGGGCCGCCCTGTCAAGCAAGGCAAGAGGTCTTATATACTGCAATTCAGAGTGAAAGCGGCAGCTTGACAATTTCACACCACGTTCTTTCCGGCCTTCAGGCATAAGGAGTTGATATAGTCTTCAGTGATCGGTTGAGCTTCTTCACGGCGTTTAAGCTGTTCTCTTCTATGAATGAGGACAAGTAACAGAAAGCCGATAGCGGCCGCGAATTTCTCTTCAGGTTTTCTTGGATCGCATAGCTCCCCATCCGTTGCAAATTTTGTGACGTCTAATTCTAGACACCTATCCTTGATGGGAGACTTGGAAAACGATTCAATCCTCCCGCTATGGGCGAAATCATTCCGAATTTTCCTAATCAAGT
>JAZFTZ010000177.1:0-25714 GCA_036446955.1 Thermodesulfobacteriota bacterium | reverse complement strand
TATTCAAACAAAGTGGCCGCAGATATTTACGACCTCTTTTCGTATAGCAAGAATCCCCGGATAAATAGGGCTGCGGTGGAAAATGTGAGAAGCTTCCTTATAGAAAATGCCGGCCTCAAACCAGAGGAAACACCGCCAGTGGATGAACTCTTTACTAATAGGTTTGTAGAATAAATGGATGCGAGAGCTGAATATGCCGTGCTGGATACCGACGTGCTGGTCATCGGTGGTGGCCTGACCGGCTGCTGGGCGGCTATTCAAGCGCGGCGTAAGGGAGCGAGCGTCATCCTGATGGACAAAGGCCAGGTGGGCACGACCGGCTGTGGCACGTTTTCTTGTGGCAACATCGCCTGCCCTTTCCCCGAGGATGACATCTCTCTATGGGAAAGAGAGCTGTTTCAGGTAGGCCGAGGTCTGAGCGATAAAGGATGGGTGAGAACCTGCCTGAGCAAGATCCCTGAATGTGTCCAGGACATGCAGGCATTCGGGGTGCAGTTCGAACGCCGGGGCGAAAGATTGATCCGCAGTGGCGGTCGGGGCAAACTACTCAAATCGGTAATCGCGCCCGCCCGGCCGATGATGAAAGCCATGCGCAAATACGCCCAGGATCTGGGTGTGGATATCCACGACCGCTTCATAGCTTTGGACCTGGCGGCTGCTCAAGGAAGATGCCAGGGTGCCGTTGCCATGCATACCAGGAGAGGGGACTTCCTGCTGGTCAAGGCCGGAGCGACGGTCCTGGCTGCCGGAGGCTGTGGCTTCGGCGGCACCTTTTACGGCCAACAGTTCTCCACCGGGGATGCTCACCGATTGGCCTACCGGGTTGGGGTAATGCAGACCGGCTTCGAGTTCGTAAGTCATAATACCACTCACCGAGATTACGATACCAGCGGTATGGGCCGGTTCGTGGGCCAGGGGGGTAAATTCATCAATGGCTTGGGCCAGCCCTTCATGGAGAGGTACGATAAAGAGTTCGGCGACCGGGCCCCGTTGAACAGTCTATTTATCAGTATGGCCGAGGAGGTAAAAGCGGGACGGGGGCCCATCTATCTGGATCTGACTTCCATGAGCGCGCTGGAGCACGAGCGCTTCCTGCGGGTCATGCCCCATATGGGATTGATCTTTTCCCGAGCCGGGATCTACCCCAGAAAGGAGCCCATGCCTTGGCTGCCCATGTCGGGTTCCACTTACGGTATGGCTACCGGTTGCTGGGTGGACCTTTCCGGTCATACCTCCTTTCCCGGTTTGTTCGCGGCCGGCGGGGCAGGAGGGATGTTAAAAGGCGCGGCGGTGGGCGTGACCGGTGCGGCTTTGATGAGCTGCTGCGTTTCCGGATATGTGGCGGGCGATAGGGCGGCTCAACATGCTTTGGGGGCCGGACCTGTTGGTCTGGATAGGGAAATGATGGTTCGCACCCGAGTTGAACTGTTAGAGCCGCTTGAGGCTCAAGACGGAATTAGCTACCACCGGCTTCTGGAGGAGATTCAAAGGACTCTTTTCCCCTATGATGTTATGATTCTGAAGCGGGCGGATAGGTTGAAGTCGGCGCTGGGAAAAATTGTTCAGCTGGGGCAGGAGGAAGCTGCTCGCCTGTCGGCCAATGATATTCATGAGGCGGTTCGCTGCTGGGAGGTTAAGAATGTCCTTCTTAGCGCGGAGATGTTCCTGCGGGCCTCGCTCGCCCGGACCGAGTCCCGGGGCAACCATTTCAGGGAAGATTTTCCCGCCGCGGATGACGAGGGATGGTTAAAATATATTCTAATCAGGCTGGAAGAAGGTAAGATGTCTCTTGCCCTCCAGCCGCTCCCGGAGTCAGGTTCCTGAACCCTTGGTTGGCTTGCCTTGAGCAATAAATGGCCTGTTTGGGGATGCATTCGGTGAGGGAGCAACCCCTGGGCTGAATCCAGGCGGATGGCATATGGTCTTTGAACCGGAACATCGCCCGGAACGGATGGAGCAGAGGGAGGAGAATTGGCTATAACCGGCCTAGATACGGATCTTTGCAACGGCTGCGGCATCTGTGTGGATGTCTGCCCCATGGACGTTTTGCGTATAGACGAAAAGGGAGAAAAGGCTGTAATAACTTATCCGCTGGACTGTATGACCTGTTTCAACTGTGAGCTGGAGTGCGATCCCAACGCCATCTATGTATCACCGGAGCGGGCCAAGGATATCGTATTGCCATGGTGAGCGCTGGCATCTGGAGGGTCCGGCTTTGCAAGGGGTCGGCAATCTCACGCATAAGAAGATATGATATAATTTTATGTACAGCTGCCCAGGCTGGCGGCATGCCGGCTAAGGGGATATGGTCTATTAGCCGTCGATGTGGGGTTGAAAAAAAATATTGACAAGCTGATTGTAGCTGGCTTAAACTGATATTGATGGAGGAGGGGCGCGTATTTTTGATCATTCGAGAGTTGTAAAAAGAGCGGGATTGACTATATTAGTGGATAACCTTCCGATCTTGTGTAGATAACCCATTCGATGAAAGTCAGGCGGAATCGTTTTCTGCACCTCATTTTTTCTTCCGAGTTACAATCTCTGAATTGATGTTTCCGGAGAAAGCCATTATCACCTGATTGTCCATAACGCCCCCGGGCAGGCTAGTTAATAGGGAGATTTTACATGCAAAAAAGCTTGGACCTAAAGGAGTTGAAAAACAAAAAGATCAGCGAGCTAACCCAGCTGGCCAAGGAACTTGACGTGGAGGGGGCCAGCGGTATGCGAAAGCAGGAGATCATCTTCGCCTTACTCCAGGCTCAGGCTCAAAAGGAAAAAGAGGAGGGTCTGATATACGGCGAGGGTGTGCTGGAGACTTTACCTGACGGATTTGGTTTTTTGCGCTCGGCGGACTACAGCTACCTTCCCGGCCCGGATGATATTTACGTATCTCCTTCCCAGGTAAGAAGATTTAACCTGAGGACCGGTGATACCGTCAGTGGTCTGGTAAGGCCCCCTAAGGAGGGGGAAAAGTACTATGCCCTTTTGAAAGTGGAGATGGTAAACTACGAGGACCCGGAGATAGGCCGGGATAAGATCTTTTTTGATAACCTGACTCCTTACTTTCCCACCGAAAGGCTGATCTTGGAGGCTGGGGATGGCAGAAACCTCTCGGCTCGGGTTATGGATCTGGTCACCCCTATTGGCAGGGGGCAGCGGGCGTTGATAGTAGCTCCACCACGAACCGGCAAGACCATGCTGTTGCAAAACATCGCCAACAGCATCACCACCAATCACAAAGAGGTCATCCTGATCGTGCTGTTGATCGATGAAAGGCCGGAAGAGGTAACCGACATGAAGCGCTCAGTCAAAGGGGAGGTTGTCTCTTCCACCTTTGATGAACCTCCTCAGCGCCACGTGCAAGTGGCGGATATGGTTATCGAAAAAGCCAAGAGGTTGGTGGAACATAAAAGGGATGTGGTCATCCTGCTGGATAGCCTGACCAGGCTGGCCCGAGCCCATAATACGGTGATTCCCCCCAGCGGGAAGGTCCTCTCCGGAGGGGTTGACTCCAATGCCCTGCATCGGCCCAAACGCTTTTTCGGAGCGGCCCGCAACATAGAGGAGGGGGGCAGCCTTACCATCGTCGCCACCGCGCTTGTCGATACCGGTTCCCGGATGGATGATGTCATCTTCGAGGAGTTTAAGGGTACCGGCAACATGGAACTCCTTTTAGATAGACGGCTGGTGGACCGCCGGGTCTTTCCCGCTATCGACATCGCCCGTTCTGGGACCCGGAAAGAAGAGCTATTGTTGAATGAGTGGGAGCTGGGTCGCATCTGGCTACTGAGGAAGGTTCTTCAGCCCATGGGCGTGGTGGATGCTATGGAGTTCCTGCAAGAGAAACTTCAGATTACTGATACCAACCGCGGTTTTCTGGAATCGATGGGCAGGTAAATTGTAGGGGGATCCTTCTCTGGAGAAAACCCTAGAAAACCCTTTAATTTCGGCCCCCCCCGAGAAGCGAAGCTTCTTGGGGTGAGAGTAGGGTTCTTCGGAAACCCCCTTTCCTGAATTTTGCCAATCAAAACAGACTAGCTCGGGGTTAGCTGGCCTCGTTCCCCGGGAAAGATCACCCCCAAGAAGCCAAACCGCTTGCATTTTTTTTGCCGATTAGTTACCTTGATGGGGTAAGCAGAAGGGACTCTTACCACTAGGAAACAGGTGAAACTGGACGCCGAGAAACAGGCTGGAGCGCGGCGAAAAAAAAGGGAAAGGCGCATCATTATCGCCACGCTGGTGCTGGTGATCCTGCTTACCGGTCTGCAGACCTATTTCTCTGGTCTACATCGGGATATACCAATATCTCGCAACCTGCTTGTATTCGGTCTTACCAATCTAAACATCATTCTGATTCTTCTCCTCCTTTTCCTGGTTATACGCAACCTGGCCAAGCTTATCTTTGAAAGACGGAAAGGGGTTTTAGGCGCCAAGCTCAGGACCAAGCTGGTGGTGGCCTTCGTCAGTTTATCCCTTTTCCCGGGCTTGATCCTCTTCTTCGTCGCCGCCGGATTCATCACTGGGAGTATGGAGAGCTGGTTCAGCTTTCAGGTGGAGAGATCGCTTGAGGACTCGAAGAAAATCGCCCGAGCTTACTACAGTGAAGCCAAGAGCCATGCCACCAGGTTTGGGTTGGAGCTGGCCCGGGGCATCTCTCAAGACGAGTTGTACCAGGAGCAAAAGTTTGCCGCGCTCAAGGAGTACATCTCGGTTAAGCAAAGGGAATACGATCTAGGTGTGGTGGAGTTCTTTGCCCCGGGGCGGAAAGAACCGCTGCTCTCCTTTCATTCCCGATTTATTCGCAAACGGTTTATGCATACCCGGGCTCAACTGATCGGCAATGGCCTGGCTGGGCGGCAGCTTGTTGTGGTGGAGCCGGTAAGGAGCGGAGACCTGATAAAGGTGGTGGTGCCGGTGCCGGCCAGGGATGACCCGGACAGGGTGGCCGGTGTGGTGGTGGTGAATCGGGCCATAGGGGGCAACCTGAAAAAGAAGGTCTCGCAAATTGAACGCACCTTGGAGGAGTATCGCCAATTCGCTTTGCTGAAGAACCCGGAGAAATGGAACTACCTGATGACCCTGCTCATGGTGACTCTGCTGGTCGTCTTCTCGGCTACCTGGTTTGGGCTTTATCTCGCCCGGGGCATTACTAACCCGGTACAAAAGCTGGCTCAGGGGACCCGCCGGGTGGCGGGCGGCGATCTTGATTTTACGATTGAGGGCGACTCGGATGATGAGCTGGGATACCTGGTAGGCTCGTTCAACAAGATGACCAGAGATCTGAAGGCCAGCCGACTCCTTTTGGGCCGGGCCAACGAGGAGCTGAGCCTTTCCAATGTGGAGCTGGAAAGCCGGCGAAAGAATATGGAGGTAATCCTGCGAAACATCGCTGCCGGGGTTATCGCGCTGGACCGGGCGGGCAGGATCACCACCATAAATAAGTCGGCTGAGGAGATGCTGGCGATAAAGAACATGAGGGTGCTGGGGAAAAACTATCGGGATATCCTGACCGTTGATCAGTTAGCCATCCTCAAGGACCTTATCCGCGAGTTGAACCATTCCAAAAAGGGTTATGTACGTCGCCAGGTAAGGGTGCCCTTGCCGGACGGGACGATCTCTCTTCTGGTCAGCCTGACCTCGTTAAAGGATGAGCGAGGACAGTTCCAGGGCATGGTGGTGGTCCTCAATGACCTTTCACCTTTGCTAAAGGCCCAGCGGATGGTTGCCTGGCGGGAAGTGGCCCGGAAGGTGGCTCACGAGATCAAGAACCCGCTTACCCCGATTAAGCTCTCCGCGCAGAGGCTTAGAAAAAAGTTTTCCCAAAAGCTTTCCAAGGATGGCCGTATATTCGAGGAATGTACCACAACCATCATCAAGCAGGTGGATGAACTCAAGGCGTTGGTGGACGAATTCTCCCGTTTTGCCCGCCTGCCCCAGGTAAACCCTCAGCCGGCGGACATAAATCAGGTTATTGAGGAGGCGTTGGCGCTATTCAAGGAGGCCCATAAGGAGGTGGAGTTCCGGTTTTTGCCTGATCGTTCCATCCCCATGTTTGACCTGGATAGCGACCAGATGAAGCGGGCGTTGATCAACCTGCTTGATAATGCCGTGGCCGCGCTGGATGGCCAGGGC
Organism: Thermodesulfobacteriota bacterium; assembly: GCA_036446955.1. GTDB lineage: Bacteria > Desulfobacterota > JAZFTZ01 > JAZFTZ01 > JAZFTZ01 > JAZFTZ01. Next base: position 19,582 of record JAZFTZ010000177.1, on the reverse strand, counting down.
GAGGTGGAAATCAGCAGCCAGTTCGACCCCGGCTTTCAATTGGTAACCGTTGAGGTCAAGGACAATGGCTGCGGCCTGCCTCCTGGGGATCGAGCCAGGCTTTTTGAGCCTTATTTCTCCACCAAAGATTCGGGCATGGGCCTGGGGTTGGCCATCGTTAATAACATCGTGGCTGATCATAACGGCTATGTGAAGATAGCCGATAATCAGCCCCGGGGTACCGTGATAACCATTGAACTTCCCATTCGTACCGCCTGAGGAGCTTGATGGAGAACAGGATATTAGTGATCGACGATGAGTTAAGCATCCAGCAGGCGTTGAAAGGCGCGCTGGAGGATGAGGGATTAGAGGTGGTGACGGTAGGCACTGGCGAGGATGGTTTGGCCCGGTTCTGGCCAACTAGCTTTGATCTGGTGTTGCTCGATGTCTGGCTTCCCGGAATGGACGGCCTGGAGGTTTTGAGGACCCTGAAACAGAGAGACAGCCAGGTGGAGGTGATCATGATCTCTGGCCATGGGACGATTGAGACCGCGGTTAAGGCCACCAAGATGGGGGCCTATGATTTCATCGAGAAGCCTATATCCCTGGATAAATTGCTGGTGACCATTAATAACGCTTTAGCCTACCGTCAGTTGGAGGAATCTCATCTGGCCCTTCAGGAGGAGGTGGAGGGCAAAGAGGAGCTTATCGGCCATAGTCCAGCCATAAGGGAGGTAATATCTCTGCTTGAACGGGTGGCTCCCAGTGACGGCTCTATCCTGATCGTGGGCGAGAACGGTACTGGGAAGGAGGTGGTAGCCCGTACCATTCACCGGTCCAGCCTGAGGCAGGATAATCCGTTCCTGGCGGTGAACTGCGCCGCCATCCCGGAAGACCTTATCGAAAGTGAGCTTTTTGGCTATGAGAAGGGGGCCTTTACCGGGGCCTATAGCAGAAAGAAAGGCAGGTTCGAGCTGGCTCATCAAGGGACGCTGTTCCTGGATGAGATTGGCGACATGAGTTTGAAGACCCAGGCCAAGATCCTGCGCACGCTGGAGGAACGCTCCTTCGAGAGGCTGGGTGGGACCGATACGCTGAAGGTGGACGTAAGGCTGATCGCGGCCACCAATAAAAACTTAGAGGCACAGATAGAGAAGGGGGATTTCCGCGAAGACCTGTACTATCGCATAAGCGTTATACCCGTCAATTTACCACCGTTACGGGAGCGAAAGGCCGATATTCCTCTTTTTATAAGTTACTTTCTGGATAAGTTTAACCGCCGACTGGTCAGCGGGAGGAAGTCAATTTCCAGCGCGGCGACGCAATATCTCAGCTCCTATCATTGGCCTGGAAATGTCCGGGAACTTAAGAATATTATCGAGCGGCTGGTGATAGTGGTAGCTGGGGAGGAGATCGGGTTGGCAGATTTGCCCGGGTACTTAAGAGAGAAAGCAGGTGCACCTCCCTCGCTGGATGCGACAGATTTGCGAGATGCCAGGAGAGTTTTTGAGCGGAATTTCATCCTCGAGAAATTAAACGACAACGACTGGAATGTTAGCAAGACCGCTCGGGCGCTGAATATTCAGCGGAGTCATTTGCATCATAAAATGAAGAGCTTGAAGATCGAGGTGACTGAGAGAGGTAAGCCTAATGGTCATAGGCACTGATATAGACCGGGCCCGAGAGGAGTTGGCCCGGGCTGAATCTATAGTCGCGCTTACCGGCGCGGGCATCTCGGCCGAATCAGGAGTGCCGACGTTCAGAGGCCAGGATGGGTTGTGGAGGAATTACTCCGCCACTGATCTGGCTACCCCTGAGGCCTTCGCCAGCGACCCCCGGTTGATATGGGACTGGTACCAATGGCGCCGGGAGTTGATCGCTAAAACGACATTCAATGCCGGACATTCGGCCCTTGTTAGGCTGGAGGCCGGCGTGGCTGATTTCCTGCTGATAACCCAAAACGTGGACGGGCTTCATAAAAGCGCGGGGAGCAAGGCGCTGATTGAGATCCACGGGAACATCTGGACTACCCGCTGTACCGGCTGTGGTGAGATAAGGGAGGATCGGCGGCTGGATATGGGACTGCCGCCCCGCTGCCGATGTGGCGGCTTGCTAAGACCTGATGTAGTCTGGTTCGGGGAGGCTCTGGACGCGGCCGCGATGAGCAAGGCCCAGGCGGCCTGCGCCCGATGCGACTTGATGCTGGTGGTGGGGACTTCAGCGCTGGTCCAGCCGGCGGCGTCTTTTCCCTTGATAGCAAAGCAGAACGGGGCCAAGATCATGGAGGTGAACCTGGAGAGGACCCCGATTTCCTCTTGGGCCGATTATTCCTTCTTTGATAAGGCCAGCCTGGTTCTTCCCCGGCTGGTTTTGCCCCAGCCATGAGGGTTGTCGCCGGATCAGCCAAGGGGACTCGACTCAGATGCCAAAGGGGCGTCAATGTTCGACCGGCCTTGGAGAAGGTAAGAGAGGCTATCTTCGATATCCTCGGCCCTTACATATCAGGCGCGCGGATTGCCGATTTATTCGCCGGCAGCGGGGCACTGGGCCTAGAGGCGCTGAGTCGGGGAGCGAGCCAGGCCGTTTTCGTGGAGGTAGATTATTCCAGCCTGCAAATGATCAAGACTAATCTCGACGCTTGTCACTTGGCGGCAAGAGCCAGCCTGTTAAGGATGAAGGTAGAGACCGCACTGGCCCGTTTCAGGCGGGACAAAGAGGTGTTTGATTTAATTTTTCTGGACCCCCCTTATGGCCAGGACCTGGCGTCGCTGACGTTGACGAAAATTGGCCGTATCCCGCTTCTCTCTGAGTTGGGCTTGGTAGTCGTCCTGCATGAGACAGGGGTGCCGTTAGCCGATAGGTATGGCGCGTTGGCATTAAGAGAGAAAAGGAATTACGGCCGGACGGGCCTAGCCTTTTTTCTCCCGGAAGCGAGATGATTCTGGAGGCACGATGGAAAGATTAGTGATTTATCCAGGCAGTTTTGACCCGCTTACTTACGGCCATCTGGACATAATTGAGCGGGGGGTGGCTATATTCGGCCGCTTGATCGTGGCTGCGGCCCGCAATCCTCATAAAAACCCGCTTTTTGACCTTAAGGAGAGGCGGGAGATGCTGGAGTTGGTCCTGGGCGATAATCCTCAGGTAACCATAGACGTATTTGATGGACTGCTAATCGATTACGCCCGCAAGAAGAAAGCCAGGGTCATCTTGAGAGGACTGCGGGCGTTATCCGACTTCGAAAGTGAGTTTCAAATGGCCTTGATGAATAGGCGGCAAGATGCTATTATGGAAACCGTTTTTATGATGACTGGCGAATCATATTCCTTCCTCAGCTCCAAGCTGATCAAGGAAATCGCCAGCTTCGGAGGTTCGACTAAGGGACTGGTGCCGGATTTGGTGGCCGACAGGCTTCAGGCTAAGTTATCAAACCATGGGGGGGAAAGTGAAGTTAGCTGAGAGAATCAGGGGGGTAAAACCTTCGCCAACGCTGGCTATCGATGCCCAGGCCAAGGCCATGAAGGCCGCCGGCGTCGATGTCATAGGGTTCGGCGCGGGCGAGCCGGATTTCGATACCCCGGAGAATATCAAGCAGGCTGCGGTAGAGGCGTTGAACGCGGGGTTTACCAAGTATTGTCCGGTGGGAGGCATCCCGGAATTAAAGCAAGCCATTGTGGACAAGCTCAAGAATGATAACGGATTGGAATATAAACCGGCTGAAGTGGTTGTCTCCTGCGGGGCCAAGCATTCCATCTATCAGATCGCCCAGGTGTTGTTTCAAGAGGGGGACGAGGTTATCATACCTGCTCCTTATTGGGTCTCTTACTTGGATATAATTTCCCTGACCAGTGCCAAGCCGGTGGTGGTTGGCAGCCGGTCGGAGGAAGGTTTCAAGATGGCCCCGGAGGCGTTTGAGAGGGCGATAACCCCGCGGACGAAAGGGCTGATTCTCAACAGCCCCTCCAATCCCACCGGCTGTTGTTATGAGCGGGAGGACCTGGAGGCCATCGCCGAAATAGCGGTGAAACACAAGATCACGGTCATTTCCGATGAGATTTACGAAAAGCTCATCTACGACGGCTTCACCTTTGTAAGTATCGCCTCTCTGGGCGAGGAGATTAAGGATCTCACCCTGGTAGTTAATGGCGTTTCCAAGACTTATGCTATGACCGGATGGCGCATAGGCTATACCGCCGGGCGAAAAGAGGTAATCACCGCGATAACCACCATCCAGAGCCAGAGCACCTCGAATCCCAACAGCATTGCCATGAAGGCAAGTTATGAGGCGCTGACCGGTCCCCAGGAGGAGGTGGCCAGGATGGTGACCGAGTTCGACCGCCGCCGGCGTTATATGATGGAGCGACTTCAAGCTATTCCCGGGGTTACATGTCCTACACCTCGGGGGGCTTTCTATACTTTTGCTGATTATTCCAGCTATTATGGGAAAGGGTATAACGGCGAGAAAATAACCGATTCCAACGCGCTGGCTGCTTGCCTGCTGGATAAATTCAAGGTCGCGGCCGTGCCCGGCGCGGCCTTTGGCGAGGATTCCTGTCTCAGGCTATCTTATGCCACCTCGATGGAAAACATCAGCGAGGGACTGGACCGCATTCAGACCGCTTTGGCCCAACTCAAGTAATCACAAATCAATTCATTGTTCCGAGAATATCTGGGCTGAGAAGATGAAGAGGCTGGCGCCCCGGCGCCAGTCCTCTTCATTGAGCCCGGCCTTCAGGCAGACGTACTCAAGAAAGGTATCCAGGTCCCAACCCTGTCCGCTGGCTACCTGGGGCAAAAGAACTCCTTGGTGAAACCCCTTGCTGATAGATAACCCGTGTTCACCTACTATTATTTCGCTGACGTCTTTTATCTTTTTCAGCGGCGAGAGGACCGATATTTCGATGGTGATATCGGCCAGCTCCTCAACGGCCAGCGGAGGGAAGCGGCTGTCCCGGGTAGCAGCCGCTATAGCCATATCAACCACGGTCTGGGCCAGGGGGAGAGTGGGATGGAGCAGGCCTATGCAGCCCCGGAGCCGGTCCTCTTGCTTGAGGGTGACGAAAGCGCCCGCATTGCGGAGAAGAGCCGGAGAGGTCGGCTCTATCACCGGGGTGGTCCCGGTATTCAGGTAATCGGTGATAGCCCTTCGGGCAATGGTGAGGAGCTCCCGGCCATCGGTCTCGGTTAGCATGGCTGGCAATCCCCCCTTGGCTAGTGGTTATACCTTTATTGCTCCGAAGCAAGATTCTCACATATCGGGAACCTTGAGCGTCCCCTTCCTGGTGATAGACTCCTTGGCTCGCAAGGCGAACAGGGTGATACCTAGAAATAAGAGCAGGGCGTTTGCTTGTAAAGCCAGACCGTAACCTCCCAGGTCAGAGATAAAGCCGAGCAGCACCGGCCCTATCATCCAGCCCAGATCGCCAAAGGTTCTAAACAGCCCCATGGTCATCCCGTAGTTGTTTAAAGGGACGACATCCGCGGCATAAACCGCCGGGATCGGCCCGGACATGCCGGTGGCTATACCGAGAACGGTAGCGCTTGCCATGAAGGACCAAAACCCATAGCTGAAGCCAAACATGAGCAACCCCAGAGCCATAAGCAGGCAACTGGGCACCAGCAGCGTTTTTCTGCCCCAACGGTCGGCCAGGGTGCCGGCCGGGTAAAGAAAAGAGAAATTCAGGATGCCCATCCAGGCTAACGCCAGGCCGATTTGGCTGGGCCCGAGCTTAAGTTCTTCCGCTCCAAAAAGGGGTAGGATGGTCAACCGGGAGCCTATCCGGGTTAAGAACAGTAAAAAGGTTATCACCGCCACCAACCTGAAGTTGCGGTTGGAGAAGCAGATCTTCAAGCTGGGTAGGAAGGCAGGCGCGCTCTTGGGCTTATCCGGCACCGGCCTTTTCCGGTTGGCCCAGCTGGCCCCGGCTCGGGCTATCCTAAAATAGATCGAGATAGAGATGAGGAACGACATCCCGGCATAGACAAAGAAGGGGGCCCTCAAACTGACATGCTCACCCAGCACTCCCCCTATGGCCGGGCCCAGGCTGCTGCCGATTAGTAACGAGGTGTGGTAGGCGCCCAGGATCCGCCCCCGGTTCTCGGTAGTGCTAAGGCCCAGCACGGTAATCATGGCCGCGGTGTTGTAACAGGCCGAGCCCACCCCCTGAAAAAACCTGTAGGCGGTCAGCTCCCAAAAGTTGGTGGCAAAACCAGCCAGGATAGCACTTACGCCGACTATGAGCGGGCCGCCGATAAGCAACAACCGGGTGTCGAACCGGTCACTGAGATATCCGGAGGGTAAGTCGCCCAGCACACGGGCCAGCCCGAAGCTGGCTATGAGCAGGCCAACCAAGGTTGTGCTTACGCCGAAGGTCCTTCCGAACAGGGGCAATACCGGGGCTAGCGCATTCATCCCCGCGCTCACCATGACGCCGGTGGAGCAAAGAATAACTAGTATTTCATTTTTTCGGTACAGTTCAGTCAGTCGGCCCAAGTCTATCCTTACCCTTAAAGAAGCGCTGACTGCAGGCACAGCAACTGGTCCAGCTAGCCATGTTTTGCGAAATAATCCTGCAGGATTTTCCCGTGGTCGAAAGCCAGCGGGTGAGGAAGATTCTCTTTGCTGAAGATTCCCACCCTTTGAGCATCATCGGCTGCTCGGGGTACTCCTCGGGCGGTGGCCAGGTATACTGTAGATATGGTGTGTCCTCTGGGGTCGCGGTCTGGATTAGAGTAGGTGTGAAGTTGGCACTTAAGTTTCACCTCCAGGCAGGTTTCCTCCCGCGCTTCTCTTATCGCCGCCTGCTCCAATGACTCGCCGTAGTCCACGAAACCACCCGGAAGGGCCCAGCCGTAAGGGGGGTTCTTTCGTTCGATCAGAACGATTCGCTGATGGGCAATCTCGATAATAATGTCCACCGTGGGCAAGGGTGCCCTTGTCTCGGCCAAGGAATATACCCGCTGCTATCAGTTTAACGTTTAAAAATAACTTGTCGTATGTTAGCATGAGCCGGTACAAAAATCAAAAACTAGCCTGCAATTGCTGGTTGGCTGTTTAAGGCAGAGAAAGAGGTATATTGAATTCCATACCCGGGGTTTTTCACCTCTTTTGCGTTTTTTGCGTTAGGATTCACCGGCGCGGTAGTTCCCGTCCCCTGTTGACGGTGACGGTGGTAGTAACCTGGGCCGGCCCGAGGTTTTTGGGCCGGGCCGGTGGCCGTAGCCGGCCATGGACTGCTGGAGTTTGTGTTGGCTTTGGGAATTGTTTGGGGCCGACGGTTTCTGTCAGGTCGGCAGTTTCGGGTATTGTTGGTAATTTGCGCGGTTAGCATGATTGGATTCGCGGTATACTTCGGGCTGCTGGGGTTGAGTTCGATTTACTAAAGGTTGGCAGGGTATGAAGCGGACAGGGATAAGATTCGGCACCTCGGGCTGGCGAGCCATTCTGGCTGATGAGTTCACCTTGGATAACGTCAAGCTGGTTACCGCGGCTATCGCCCGCTATGTCCTTACAACTGAAGGAGCGACCAGGGGGGTGGTGGTAGGCAGGGATACCAGGTTCATGGGGGAGAGCTTTTGCCGCACAATAGCCCAGGTGCTTACCGGCCAGGGAGTTAAGACCTACCTTTGTGATGCGCCGGTGCCTACCCCGGTCTTGTCTTTTGAGATCTTGAGGCGAGCTGCGGCCGGTGGGTTGAATGTTACCGCCAGCCATAATCCGCCCGAGTATAATGGTATAAAGTTCTCGCCGGGCTGGGGGGGATCGGCCATGCCGTCAACCACCCGAAAGATTGAGAAGCTTATCAGCGAGTTGGGCCGAGGGGATGATATTCAGGAACTTTCCCTGGCCGAGGCCAACCGGGCCGGTCTTTGTCAGCTGACCTCGCCCAGACAGGCGTATCTTGAATCTTTGGCCGATAAGATAGATATCCCTGCCCTGGCCAAGGGCAATTTGAGGGTTATTGTCGACCACATGTACGGCACCTCTTTCAGCTATCTTGACCGCTTCCTCAAGCGGGCGGGTGTTTCCCTTAAACGTCTTCATATTAATAGCGACCCCTATTTTGGCCATGGCCGGCCGGATCCGGCCGAGGAAAATCTCGCCCGGCTGATATCTTTATTGAGAAGGGACCCTTCGCTGGATTTAGGATTGGCTACCGACGGCGACGCGGACCGCTTCGGGGTGGTGGATAAGGGGGGTGTCTATCTGGAAGCCAATCTCGTATCCGCGCTGCTGGTTGATTACCTGGCTCGCACCCGGGGGCTGAAGGGCACCGTGGCCAGAAGTGTGGCCAGCACTCATTTGCTGGATGCCGTGGCCCAGAGCCATGGTCTGAGGGTGTTGGAGACCCCGGTGGGATTCAAGTACATCGGTCAGCTGTTGGCCCGGGGTGAGATAGTGACCGGCTGTGAGGAGAGTGCTGGTTTCAGCATGAAGGGCCATGTGCCGGAGAAGGACGGTATCTTAACCTGTGTGCTGATAGCGGAGATGGTGGCCAGGGAGGGGCGGACCCTCAGGCAACTCAGGGATAGGCTCTTTAAGCGGGTGGGCTCCTTGTTCACCAGGCGCCAGGATATCGAAATTGGCGCCCAGGCCAAGAAGGGGTTACGTCGGCGGCTGACTTCGCCACCGGCAAGGATCGGGGGCAAGAAGCTGAAGGACGTGGTTAGACTTGATGGCACCAAGTTGGTGCTGGAAGATAACTGCTGGATACTGTTCAGGGAGTCGGGGACCGAGCCGCTGGTGAGAATATATGGCGAAGCCAGGTCCGAGCGAGAGCTGAATATTCTCATGGAGCAGGGAGCTGAGCTGGTAATGGCTGGCGGGTGTTAGCAGGATGGGGCTTCTCAAGGATAAGGAAATAATTCTGGCTGTAACCGGAGGCATCGCCGGGTACAAGGCGGTGGAGCTTCTACGAATGCTGACCGAGGCCGGGGCCGGAGTTCAGGTGGTGATGACTGAGAATGCCTGTCAATTTGTAGGCCCGATTACTTTTGAGGCCCTCTCCGGCAGACAGGTCGGTTTGGACCTTTTTGCCCCGGGGCAAGAGGCGGTCATGGCTCATATCGAGCTTGCCCGGCAGGCGGATTTGCTGGTTATTGTCCCGGCTACCGCCAATGTCCTGGCCAAGCTGGCCGCGGGGTTGGCAGATGACCTGCTTACCACCCTGGTTCTGGCCTGCCGCAGCCCGGTGATTTTGGCTCCGGCTATGAATGTGGCCATGTGGGAGAAGCCCGCGGTGCAGAGCAATGTAAAAAGGGTCCAAGGGTTAGGTTATCGGTTGGTTGGCCCGGAGCAGGGCGAGCTGGCCTGTGGCGATGAGGGGTACGGCCGGTTGGCATCGCTAGCGGCTATCTGGGAGGAGATGGAGGCCGCGCTCAGCCCGAATGACCTGAGCAAGGAGACGATAATAGTCACCGCCGGACCCACCCAGGAGGCAATCGACCCGGTACGCTTTCTTTCCAATCGCTCTTCAGGGAGGATGGGCTATGCCCTGGCCCGGGTTGCCCGGCGGAGAGGGGCAAGGGTAATCCTCATTTCCGGGCCGGTTTCCTTGCCTTCCCCCGGCCGCGTGGAGGTGGTAGAGGTCAACAGCGCCGCTAAGATGCGGGAGGCGGTGCTTAAGCATTGGCAGGAGGCCAGCGCGCTGGTGATGGCCGCGGCGGTAACCGATTTCAAACCTGCCAAAAGCAGCAAGGTTAAGGTAAAAAAGGGAGAGTTTCCCGCCTCCATTCCGGTTAAGGCAAATCCTGATATACTGAAGGAGCTGGGAGAGAAAAAGGGGGATAGGATTTTGATCGGTTTTGCCGCGGAAACGGATAACGTCGTTGATAATGCCAGACTGAAGGTTAAGGAGAAAAACCTGGATCTGATAGTGGCTAACGATGTTACCCGGCCGGATTCCGGTTTTGGGACTGATACCAACCGGGTTCAACTGATAAATCAGGACCTGGAAATGACCGACTTACCCCTTTTAACCAAGGAGGAGGTGGCTGATTCGGTCCTTGATCGACTTGTGCAGATTAGAGAGAAGCGGGCGGCCAAGCTTAGCCGGCCCTAACAAGTCTTCCGGGCAGGAAGAGGGGGCGCGGGTGGGACTGCTCGACTGGCCGCGGCCGACGATGTCGCCAAAGTTCGTCTCTCGCAGCGAGCGTCTTAAAGTTCGGCGGAGCTGTTTTGCTCGGGCTAAGCTTAGCCGGCCGGTTGGGTCCAGCTTTAAGCAAGACGCCCGTTGCCCCAGAGTGAGAAGCTCGACAACCGCGTTAAGGGAGCTGTCATGGTAGTCGGCCACCGATTTAGCGGGCAGTTCTTGGTTGGATTTGATAGAATAAGAGGGGATAAGTCGTTGCCAGTGTTTAACGTGGGAGAGCATCAGGTAGCCGCGCAAGACCTGCTGGCCGGTGACAAAATGGATGGATGTTTTGGCCAGAGTTTTTCTCAACAGCTGGTCATGGTCTCGATGGACCCGGCGAATGACCTCTTTAGCAAGTTGCCACAGCTGGTCATCCATCAGTGCATCAAATCTTAGCTCCCAGTAGAGGTGGCGGACGGTGCGTCTGGCGAAATTAAGGATGATCTGGGAGGGAACGAAAAAGTTATGGGATACCGTGTCCGCGGCCAGGTGGCTGAGGTAGCCCAGGGCAAAGGCTTCCTGCTTGGGGGAAGTCGCTTCCTTAAGGAGCTTTCGGCCCACATCCCAGTTATGGCAATGGTTCTGGTAGCGGGCAAAGCGTTTTCCCAGCAGGATGTCGGAACTGATGCAGCCGTAAAGGTAATCGGCCATGTGGGTATTGAGTAACGCATACAAGGTAGGTTTGAGGACTGATAATTTGTCCAGCGCGGCCAAAGCGAGACTCATATGGGTGGCTGGGCCCCAAGCCCAGGCCGGGTCTGGTACAAAAAAAATAGCCGCGAACACAAATCCCAGGATGGCGATAACTAGCATTGAATTTAATATACCACATAAGGTGAGCGAGGCGGGAAGGAAAAATCAGGGCTAGCTTATGGACAGTGTTTCCTTGAAGGAATTTGCCCGATTGATTGAGGAGGTGAAGGGCCAGCTTATATACCAGCGCTGGTTGGGCCTGGGGGGGCAGCGCTTTTTCAAACTGGCCAAGCCCGGTAAGCCCGCGCAACCCCCTGGGGCAACGCTTGCTGCCGTGCGGGAGGAATTGGGCGAATGTCGGCGCTGTAAGCTTCATATGGCCAGAAAAAAAATAGTCTTTGGCGTGGGAAATGAAAGCGCTGATATTGTTTTGGTGGGGGAGGGCCCTGGCCGGGACGAGGATATCCAGGGCGAGCCTTTCGTAGGCAGGGCCGGTGGCTTGCTGACCAAGATATTAGCGGCTATTGACCTGAAGCGGGAACAGGTCTATATAACTAATGTGGTTAAATGCCGGCCGCCGGGGAACCGGGACCCTCAGCTGGATGAGATCAGCAGTTGCGAACCTTTCCTGGATAAGCAGCTTAAGGCTATCAGCCCGGCTTTCATCATCACCCTGGGAAGCTTTGCCGCCCGGACCTTGCTTAAGACCGAGGAGAAGATATCCAGTCTGCGAGGCAAGTTCTATGATTACTCCGGGATCAGACTATTGCCCACTTATCACCCCGCTTTTATTCTCAGGAATCCAAACATGAAGCGACCGGTTTGGGAGGATTTTCAAATGGTTGAACGGGAATACCAGGCCTTTCTTAAGGGGAGGTGAAAGCATATTGTCCAGACTAGCTATTATCGGAACCGTTGTTTTTCTGGCTATATACTTTTTTCTGAGCCCGGCTTTTGCTCGGACTCCGCGAATCGATGTCATCGAGGTGGACGGCGTGATAAGCCCGGCCAGTGCCGAGTATATAACTAAGAACCTGGCTCGAGCCAGCCGGGCAGGGGCGGAGGCGCTGATAATTGTAATGGATACCCCGGGCGGTCTTGATTTGTCCATGCGCACGATCATAAAGGAAATACTCAATTCCGATATTCCGGTGGTCGTTTTTGTCGGCCCCAGCGGTGCCCGGGCCGCGTCCGCGGGCGCGATTATAACCCTGGCTGCCCATGTGGCCGCCATGGCTCCGGGCACCAATATCGGCGCCGCCCACCCGGTGGCTATGGGTGGCGGCAAGATGTCCAAGACCATGGAGGAAAAGGTGGTAAACGACGCCGCCGCCTACGTGGAGAGCATCGCCAGGAAACGGGGTCGCAATGCCAAGTGGGCGGTGGATGCGGTTAGGAAATCTGTTTCCATAACCGAGCGCCAGGCGTTGAAGTTGAAAGTGATTGACATGGTGGTTGACGACGTCAACAGCCTGGTGGAGAGATTGGACGGCTTTACCGTGTCCCTTCCCAAGGGCCCGGTCAAGATGAATACCAAGGGAGCCGAAATCAATTTCGTCAAGATGGGCTTCAGGGACAAGGTATTGGCCGCGCTGGGAAACCCTAACGTGGCCTATATCCTCATGCTTTTGGGCATGGCCGGACTCTACTTTGAGCTTGCCAACCCGGGCGCTATTTTTCCCGGCGTGGTGGGTGGCATATCTTTGATCTTGGCCTTTTTTGCCTTTCAAACCCTTCCCATAAATTATGCCGGCATTCTCCTTATCATCCTGGCCCTGATTCTGTTTATCGCTGAAATAAAGGTGGTCAGTCATGGCTTGTTGACCGTAGGCGGTCTGATTTCCCTGGCCTTAGGTTCAATAATGTTGTTTGAGTCGCCCCTTCCCTACTTGCGTCCCTCTTGGTCGGTATTCATTACCACCATCGCCGTGGTGGGCGGTTTCTTCATCTTCGCCATAACCCTGGCCTTGCGGGCCCAGGTTGCCCGGCCCCAGACCGGATCTGAGGGGCTGGTGGGCGAGGTCGGCCTGGTTGAGACCACGCTTTCGCCGACCGGGAAGGTATTTATCCATGGAGAGTACTGGAACGCGGAGAGCACTGAGCCTATCGCCGAGGGGGAAAAGGTCAGAGTGGTAAGTTTGGAGAAGGGGATGAAGGTGAAGGTGGTCAGGGAAAAACCGGATAAAAAGAGCTAACAACCTCTTAGCCAACCGAAAAGGAGGCACAAATGATACTTGCCTATGCTTTTATCGTTATCGTGGCAATCATACTAGTTTCGTCGGCCTTCAGGGTATTAAACGAGTACGAGAGAGGAGTGATATTCAGACTTGGTCGGGTGATAAAACCCAAAGGTCCGGGCCTGATTTTTCTCATCCCATTGGTGGACCGGTTGACCAAGGTATCGCTTAGGCTGGTGGCTATGGATGTGCCCCCCCAGGATGTGATCACCAAAGATAACGTTTCGGTGAAGGTGAACGCGGTCATCTATTTTCGGGTCATGGAGCCGTTGAAGGCGATAATCGAGGTGGAGAATTTCCTCTACGCCACCTCGCAGCTGGCTCAAACTACCCTCAGAAGTGTATGTGGCCAGACCGAACTGGACGAGCTGCTTGCCGAACGAGAGCAACTTAACCGCCAGCTGCAGGAAATCCTGGACAAGCATACCGGCCCCTGGGGGGTCAAGGTCTCGTCAGTAGAGGTCAAGCATATCGATCTGCCTCAGGAGATGAAAAGGGCCATGGCCAGACAAGCCGAGGCGGAGAGGGAACGACGGGCAAAGGTCATTAATGCCGAGGGGGAGCAGCAGGCGGCCACCCGGTTGGCTGAAGCTTGCGAAATTATTCGGGAGCATCCCATGGCGTTGCAGCTGCGCTATTTGCAGACCCTGTCTGAAGTGGCATCGGAGAATACCTCCACCACCATATTCCCTATTCCCCTTGAGCTGTTTAGCCCTTTCATGGGGGAACCGACAGCGAAGAAACAAGACTAGTAACGGTGGAGTCCGGTCCGGAAATATCATGCTAAAGGCGAGAAAGGGGTACCTTAACTTTTTGCTCCTGGTGACTGCCTTTCTTCTGCTGGCCGGCTTGCTGGGGTGTTCCCGAGAGCCGAAGCGAGCGGAGTTTGTGCTGGTCAGCAGGATGATGGATATTCAGGACAAATGGTTTCGAGCTAATCTGGTGCAGAGTTTTGAGGAGCAGTGCCGGTGCCGTATAGTGGTTTCCCAGTTTGACAGGGTGTGGGACCTGGAGAAGATCCTCAGTTTGGACCGCGGCTCGGAAAAGAAGATCCTGCTGGTTAAAACGCCGTTACAAATGATGGGGGTGTTGAGAAGGGCAGGGCTGATCGCCCCGTTCAATGATTTTGTTCCCGCCCAGGAGCTGGCCCCGGCCCTTAATGAGTATGACCCGATTGCGCTGCGGATGGGCAGCTTGGACGATAAGCTTTACTATCTCCCCCGGAAACTGGAAACCAGGATAATGATATTCCTCAAGTCCAAGGTTGCCGAGGCGCAAAGAAACTGGCAGAAATTCAGGCCCGAGTTAGACGCGGCATTAAAAGAGGATAACGGTTTCGGGCTGCCCAGGGGCTACCGCCTGGAGGCTGACCCCAACCTTTGGGATTATTACGATGTTTTCGTGGCCGGCTATTATTGGGCCAATACCCCCTACCATGGGATAAGACTGGCTCGGATAGGCCACCGGGGCAGGAGGTACGAGGGGACGGTTCAGGGCCTTTTTGACCGGGCCCTGCAACTGGGAGCCGATGTTGAAGATTTGCTGATGATGGATGCCCGCTCGGTCAGGGAGATGATGGTCTGGGAGGCCGTTTACAAGAAACATGGGATATACAACCCGGCCATCTGGCAGGAAGGCTGGAGTGGAGGCGGCATCTGGAATGCGATGAAGGATGGCAAGGTGTTTCTGGCCTGGATGCATCAGATAGATGCCTTTTTCATCCACGGGGGCAGCAGTCCGCAGATGCAGGGGTTCCTCAAGCAGCCTGACGATTTGGGCTTCGCGATTATGCCTTTGGGCGTCTCTTTTTCCCTGGATAAAGCTGGCCGCAGCAAATGGTCTGGTTCTCGCCGGGCCACCACCACCGGCTGGGGTTGGGGTGTGCCCAGCTATTTCGCCCGCCCCGAGCTCTCTTGGCGGCTGGCCCGGTTCATCACCAGTTATGCCCATCACCTGGAGGAGAGCCGAACCTTCGGGATGATGCCGGTCAGAAAGGATATTCTGAAGGACGTTAACCAGGCATTTCCCGAAGAATGGATGCGCCGGCTGTTCAATATCTCTTATCGGCAGCTGGCGCTGAACGGGCCGGAAAGCCTGTTTGTTTTGCCCAATTTCGGCGACTTTGGCAAGAATTACCTGGATGCCTGGTATTACATCGTGGTGGAGGGTAATTACGGGAAAAAGGGGAAGGTGGAAAGGGATTTCATTAAGGATCAGATCAGGCAGAGATTTTTGAAACGACAAAAGCAGATCAGGGCCGCTAGCGGCCTCTGAGGGCGGCTATCATGGGAGAGCAATGGGGAGGGTTAGCGCGTTTTTCAGCAAGAACTGGCAGACCTTGCTTTTCCTGGTGCCCGCCTTTCTGTACTTGTTGGGATTTCTTCTCATTATCCTCTATCAGGTGATCCTCCTCTCCGTAACCCGGCTCACTCCCGCGGGTCAGCCTTTCGTTACCCTGGATAATTACCGCGCACTGGTATTGTCAACCGAGCTATCCCAGGCGCTGGTTAATACCTCTTTATTCGCGCTGGTGGGCACTCCCCTGGTCTTGGCTTTTGGCCTTAGCTCGGCCTTACTGGTAAACCGGGCCTACCGCGGTGTCTCCCTGGTTCGCACCGCATTTATACTTCCGCTGGCCATTCCCAGCCTGGTCACCGCCACGGTCTTATTTATCATGTTCGATTTTCCCGGCGGCCATATAAACGACTTGCTGACCGGCCGCTATTCGTTTTCGCCGGGTTTTTTAACCGAGCCGGTAAATTTTCGGGCGTCGGCTTTGACCAGCTTGGGGGTCGCCCTGGGGGGTAAGGTCTGGCGTGATATGCCTATCGCGATGTTGATATTGCTTTCCGGGCTCAACTCCATCGGCCGGGACCTGTATGAAGCGGCCGCTGTCCTGGGAGCCGGCCGGTTGCGCTCTTTTTTTAAGATAACCCTTCCCCTTCTTCTGCCCGCGATCTCCATCGTGCTTTTGCTCAGGGCCATCGAGATGTGGAAGGAGTTCATCTTTCCTTTCATACTGGCCGCCCGTTTTCCTATGTTGGCCACCTTGATAGAGCGGGCGTACCACGAATGGAATTCGCCCTTTATGGCTTCAGCCCTTTCGCTGGTCCTGGTGGCGGTAACTCTGGTGAGCAGTTTGATTCTTTATTATGGCTTGGCTTTCTTGCGCAGTCGGGTAACTAGGGCCTGAAGGTTTCCAAATGGCGGCAAAATCCTGGCACTGGCGGATCATCCTGGCACTGGGGACGTTTTTCACCCTAACCCTTATCCTGTTTCCCGTATATATATTGTTCAAATATTCCTTCAGTGACCGGGCCAGCATTGTCACTGGTGGAGAGGTCATACCCTGGTGGCCGTATAACCCGACGCTGGAGATGTACCGCTTTCTCTTCTCCGCGTCCGACTTCCTGCGGGCCAATTTGATGAGTGTCGAGATTGCCCTTCTCACCGTGGCGATCTCTTTGATCTTGGGCGCTCCGGCGGCCTATGCGCTGGCCCGATATCGGATTCCGGCCAAAGGGCTATTGTTATTGTCGCTGCTTTCAGTGAGACTTTTTCCGGATGTAGCCGCCGCGGTTCCGGTGGCCGAGCTCCTCTTTAAATTGAATATGCAAAATAGTGTGTTAGGGGTATCGCTCGCCCATACCTTGCTGGCTATGCCCTATGTCATTTTCATCGCCATGGGTGTGTTCGATAGCATACCCCGGGACTTGGACGAGCAGGCGCTGGTACTGGGAGCCGGCCGATTTAGGATCTTCTTCCGCGTGGCCTTACCGCTTGCTGCCCCGGGTTTGGCGGCCGCGGCTATTTACGCGTTTTTGCTTTCCTGGGATGAATTCATTTTCGCCTATTTCCTTCTCTTCTTCAGCGACACCTTTACTTTGCCGGTCTACCTGCAAAAGATCTTGTCCTGGTCACCTCAACAAAATCTCCTGGCCGCTGTATCGGTGGTCTTATCTTTACCGGTCATCCTGTTTACGCTGGTGGTGCAAAGATATATGCGCGCCGGCATTCTATCCGGAGCATTGAAATGAATCAGCCGGCCGCCAAGGGGGATAAATATCAGCTTAGGCTTGAGGGACTTAGCAAGCGCTACGGGTCGATTATCGCCCTGGATGACCTTTCTTTGCCGGTGTGCGCCGGAGAGTTTGTCACTCTGGTAGGGCCTTCCGGTTGTGGCAAGAGCACGACCTTAAGGATTATCGCCGGCTTGGAGGAGCCCAGCTCAGGCCAGGTCTACATCGGGGGCAAGTTGGCTAATTATCTTCCTCCTGGCCGGCGGAGCGTGGCCATGGTTTTCCAAAGCTATGCCCTGTTTCCCCATATGACTGTAGCCGGCAACTTGGCCTTTGGCCTGAAGATAAAGAGACTGCCGTCGGCCGAGACCAAGGCCAGGCTGGGTTGGGCGCTGAAACTGTTGGGACTGGAGCAGATGGAGAACAGGTTGCCCAAACAGCTGAGCGGAGGCGAGCGGCAGAGGGTGGCTTTAGGCCGGGCGCTGGTCCTTCACCCCCAGGTCCTCTTGCTGGATGAGCCACTGAGCAACCTGGATGCCAAGCTCAGGCTACGGATGCGCACCGAGCTTAAAAGGTTACACCGAAAGCTAGAGAACACGGTGGTCTATGTGACTCACGATCAGCTGGAGGCGATGACGCTGTCTGACCGGGTGGCCGTCTTGGACCAGGGAAGATTAATTCAGTTGGGGACTCCGGACGAGGTTTATTCGTTCCCCAAGAATCTTTTCGTCGCCGGTTTTATCGGCACCTACCCGATGAACTTCCTGGCTGCCCGGCTGGAGAGCGGGGCAGCCGGGCCGGTAGTGCAAACGGAAGCTTTCAGCCTGCCGGTTGACGAACGATTTGCCCGCCGTGTCCGGCGGCCCGACCAGCAATTGATATTGGGTATCCGACCCGAGGACTTTTCCCTGGCCCCGGCTGGAGGAGGCAACCTAACCGCTCTGGTGGAGGTGGTGGAGCCCACTGGTGCCGATGTTCTAATCACATTGACGGTCGGCCAGACAACGTTGAAAGTGCTGCTAGCTGCCAAGGCCAAGGTGAACCCCGGCGATCAGCTGGACCTGGCCGTGGACCTTGATCGCCTTCACCTGTTTGACAAAGAACGGGAGGTTAACCTGCTTTGGGAGGATTAGAATTACTCCCTCGGGCTATCGGTCCAAGCCAAGTTGGTGCATCAGTTCCAGGATAGAATGGTTGAATCCGGCCGGGCCCACCGCGGGGGATCTTATCAGCCGGGGTAAGTTTATCCCCGGACAATAACCGCCATCGGGCCGCATGACCAGCACCGGGTAATCAACCTGAGCAAGAAGGGGCAGGTCGTTAAGGCTATCGCCCACGCCAATGGTGATGATGTCGCCTCGTTGGCCGCGGAAGAGCTCGGCTAGTATGCGGCAGGCCCTTCCTTTGTCATTGTCGCCGGTCAAATGATGAAAGCGGTCCCCTCGGGTCCAGCTAAGGCCGACGGCTTTAACCGCGGCGGCGACTTTGCCGGCGGAGTCGGCCTCATCAGCCGGGATAATAAAGGGCTCGTCATACTCCCTCTTTTTGCTCAGCCGGGCTTCTTCCTGGGAGAGGCCGGTGAGGTTGGCCACCTCCGCTATACTCATATCTCCATAGCCCCGTATTTTTGCGCCTGACTTTTGCCGGATTTTTTCCAATGCCTCCAGCAAGGCAGGGTAGAAAGTGCCCAGTTCTATGACCTGATAGTTATTGCGGATAAAGCTTCCTTCAATATCAAAATGGAAATATCCTTGCCTGATATAGATCGCCCCGCCGTTTTCCACGATAAAGGGTTCGCTCAAGTCCAGCTGTTGCTGCCAGACCTCCACTTCCGGTCTTGTCTTGCTGGTGGTTAAGATAACCGGGATGCGCTGGGCGTGGAGAAAGGCCAGCGCCGGCTTGGCCGGCTCAAAGGAGTAATCCTCTACCGAGAGCAAGGTGCCGTCCAGATCGGTAAATACGATGATCTGGCCTTTTTCTTTTATCTTCTTCCCGGCATCCATAGCCCGATTATAAGCGAAGGTATCCTTAGTTGACAACCATAGGTTTCTCCCACAAACCAGTTTTAAGGAAAGTGGTTGAAGGGCTTGCGCGGCTCATGATATAGTTGCGCTCGGAAAGCATCGGGTCTTGGTCTTTCTTTGACTTCAGGTTGATTGCACTTTCATCTGTCTTAGTCAGGGGTCTGGGCCATGAGGTTCATAGCCGATTTTCATCTCCATTCCCGGTACAGCCGGGCGACAAGCCCAAAGATGGTACCCGAGGAGATGGCCAAATGGGCAGCTCGCAAGGGGATTGCCCTGTTGGGTACCGGGGATTTCACCCATCCGGTCTATCTTGCTGAACTCAAATCCAAGCTTCTGCCCACCGACCGGACCGCCCGATGGAGGAGATTCCGGAACGAGAGCCCCGCCGCCATGGGCCCCCACCGCCGCAGGTGTGCGACGAGTTGGTCGAACGCCCGCACATGGTCGAAGCCGTCCGGCACCTGACGGGAGCCCCCGGAGCCGAAGACGATCGC
>JAZFTZ010000176.1:0-10048 GCA_036446955.1 Thermodesulfobacteriota bacterium | reverse complement strand
GCTCCGGATAGCCGGCCCGCTTCCCGCTATTATCTTAAGCTGTTCCGGCCGGCACAGGTAGCTTCTCTCTTCATTAATAGTCCCATCGCGGTCCAGAAAGACCGCGCGATATAAGCCCCGGTCAGTCATTGTTGACGACCTTCTCTATGAAACTGGTAAATCTTTCCGCTCGCTTGGGCCAGGAATAATTACCGGCATCCTCATAGGCACGGGCGGCGATCCTTTGGGATAGGGCAGGGTTATCAAGCAAGGTGCGGATTCCATTGGCCAGGCTCTCTGAATCACCCGCCTTTACCAGAAAGGCATTGCGGCCGTGGCTGAACAGCTCTCTAATGGAGGGAAGATCCGCGGCCAGGATGGGACGCCCCAGGCCCAAATACTCGTACGCCTTGGTATGAGCCACAAAGGGCATCCTCCCCTCTGACCGACAAGGAATCACCAGAATATCAGCTTGGCCAGCCAGCTGTAACACCTTTGCCGGTGGAATAAAGCCGTGGAAGATGATCCGCTCGGCTAAACCTTGTCTTCGCGCGTAGGCCTTCAGCAGTGCTATCTCGGGCTCGCTCCCTCCCAGGATATGAAACTCGACATCCGCTATCGTCCTCAGGGCGTCCACCACCAGGTCCACCCCCTGGAGCGGGTAAAGCTGGCCCAGGTAGAAAAGGCGGGGTGGGGCGTTGGCCTGCCAGCCCGAAGGCGGCCCGTAAGCTGACCGATCGCCGGCCAAATGGATCACCTGTAAAGGTTTCTTCAACTGATAACGTCGCTCAAGTACATTTGCCAGCTCTCTGGTGGTGGTGGTTATCGCATCAACCTTGCGGTAAACGTTGATCTCCCTCGGGTCGGGCTTAAGGCCATTTTCAGTCCAGTCACGGCAGTAAAGACCGTGAATGTCGTAAATGAACTTGGCCGGAAATAGGTTACGAAACCTGAGCAGGAACTGGCCCAGCTTTATCTCGGAGAGAAGTATCACCTCAAACGGGCTGGTTTTCTTAAGCTTAAGCATCCAGTAAAGGCAGAACAGATTGAAGGGGAGATGCCAGGAGATACCTCTTCCCCCCCGCCTCTTCCTCAGCATGGGCAACTGAACCAGGTGGAAACCTGGTTGAGGAAATGACAGGCCGTAATAGTCCACCAACTCCTGCAACCTGCCCGTATTACCCGCCACCAAAAAGACCTGGTGGCCAGCCCGGGCCAGGTAATAGCAGGTCTTGAAAATCATAATGTCGTGGGGCCGTCCCAGCTTAAGCCGGTCGTTGTAGGGATAGACTATCCTCATCGATTGATTTTTCTTCTCCGCTCCAACACCCGGGCGGTATGCCTGCTGATTTTCTCCGTCTTCTTGCCGATGGCAATGGCTAATCTCTTATCGGCCGAGGACATCTTCCGACAGCCCAGATAAAGTTTCAGAAACCTGATTCTATCGCAAAGAGTTACCACTTGGCTGGACGCGGTGAAATTAAGCTGGGCCAGATCCTTTATGATAAGTCGGCGGGGGACTCTCCTCCTGGCTTCCACCCTTTGCAAATCTATGACGTACAGATCATCCTGGCCCGGGCCTTTCCTCTTGATGAGTATATGGCCCAGGTAAAAATCATGGTGGTTCAGACCGGCCCGATGCATGGTCTTGGCGAGATGCGCGAGCCTGGCGGCAAGCTCCCGTTTAGCTTGCAGACTCTCCCTGGATAACGGTGGGGAATAACTCTTGACAACGTAGTCCTCTACCCTCTCGGCACCCTGGACCTCAAGGGAGATGAAGAAGGAATCTCGGGGACGGAGGAAAAAGGTTCTCTCCCCCCAAGCCACCGGCGTGTAGGTGAGAATACCTATTTTTTGGAAGCGTTGACCGGCCCGCCACTCCTTCCAGCCAGCCGAGCGCGGCCATCTCAGTCGCACCAGGTCCTTGATCAATTCACCAACCGGGGTCTTGAAATGGCGCTTCAGGAAAAAACCGGGGAGGGAATCATTATTTAAACCAATTCTGACCACCGACCGCAGCGGATTCAAACTGTATACACCGCCTCCAGAATGACGCATCAAGCGATCAAAATCCAAAAGCCCGGCCTGCTTCAAGGCTTGTGCAAATGGGACGCCGACTTCCAGATGGCAGGAATCTCTCACTCCTCGCCCCTCTTTTCCCTCAAAACATCGAGTAAAATCCCTTCCGTGCGCCGACCGACGCTGGCGATTGTAAGCCGGCAAGCCATCTCCCGGCCGCGCTTGCCTATCTCCTCCCTGATTGGGGCATGAGAGAGATGAAGGATCTTTTTGGCCAAATCCCGGCTGTCTGATGGATCAGCTAGGACGAGGTCCTTATCAGTAATAATCTCCGCGGCCCCGTTATGCTTAGTGGTAACCACCGGAAGTCCACAAGCCATGGCCTCCAGGCAAACGCTGGCGAAGGGGTCATACATGGTGGGCAACAGGAATATGTCGGCCGCGCCGTAGAACTGCTCAATCGCCCGGCTGGCGCCGGTAAAGATTATCCGGTCAGCCACACCAAGCTCTTTTGCCTGACGTATAAACGGGCCGGGTCGGCCCGAACCCACCACCAAGAGACGATAGCTTGACTCCGTCTCTTTTAACGATCCCAAGGCAGAGATGATGGTTCCCAGCCCCTTGCGGGCAAAATTATGGGCAACAAACAGGAGCAGGATCTCCTCAGGACCCAGCTGGTATCTCGACCGCACTGACCGCCTGAACTTTTCCCTAACCTGGGGCGTGAACCTGTCAGTGTCAACACCGTTATAGACCACATCGATCTTCTCCGCCGGCACCCGATAATGCTCCACCAGTTGCTGACGACAAAGCTGGGAGTTAGCGATGATTCGACGATAGTTGTTTGGCTGAAATATCCGCTTCTCCAAGGCGCCCAGGGCCAGGTGAAGGGGAGTGATGAGCGCCAGTCGCCTTCGAAAAGGGCGGGGATATTTTAACGCCAGCCAGATACGCTGCAACCCTCCGCCAAGGAAGTGTACATCCTGAGGATAAATCTGGGTCAGCCCATAGATTAGGTCGAATTTCTCCTTCTTGAGGCCGCGTCTTACCATTGCCGGAAAGGTCAGCACCTTAAGGAACGAGACTGACCTGACCATCGTTACCCGGTGAAAGACGGCCCGGTCGCATCCATCCACCTGGTAGCGGTTGGCAAAGACATGAACCTGGTGGCCTAGCTTCAAGAGTTCCCGGCACAAATCCACGGTATATTTTTCGCCGCCGCCTTTTTGGCTGACGAATTCTTTGATTACCAGCGCGACCTTCATGCTCAATGCTTCACGAAAAATCGGCTCACCGCCTCGAGAACCCTTTCCGCGCCAATAGCCTGAAAACATTCATAGCCGTACGGGCAGCTCCGTTTGAAACAAGGGCTGCAAGGAAGGGGCTCTCTGATAATTACATGGTGGCCTAAAGGAGCACTCTTGCCCGGGTCGGTAGAGCCGAATACGGCTATCACCGACGCACCTGCGGCCGCGGCCACGTGCATCGGGCCGGTATCATTGGTAACAAAGGCCCGGGCCAGCCTGGACAGCGCGGCCAGTTGAAGCAGGCTGGTTCGCCCAGCTAGCGAAATAGCCCCCGGCCCTATGTCCTGGGCAATACTCTTCGCCAGATACTCATCCTGGCGACCACCGACCACCACCACCTTTGCCCCCAACTCCTTTACCAGTCTTCCTCCCAGCTCAGTATAGCGGCTGGGAAACCAGCGTTTAGCCGGGCCGTAAGCCGCGCCCGGATTGATGAGCGCCAACGGCTTCCCCCAAAAACCGGCCTGAGTGAGAACCTCTTCTGCCCAACGCTCGTCCTCAGCGCCCAGGTATATCCGCGCAGGCGCGGCCGCCGATACCCTGGCTCCCAAAGCCGCGACCAGCGCTGAGTAGTACCGGGACTGATGCTCCCTCTGCCAGCCATTGCGCCGGGCCAAGGGATGAGTAAGCAAGAGGGAACGGCAGTCCGCTCTGTACCCCGCTCGATAAGGTACTCCCGCCAGCCAGGGGATTAGTGCTGACCGGAAGGAATTGGGAAAAATAACGGCCAACTGGAAAGACCCGCCCCTCAGCTTTAGGCCCAGAGCAGTCAGCCGGCCAATGCCCCTATCCAGGCCAACTACATCCTTTATCCCAGGATGATGGATAAAGAGCTCAGCCAGCCCGCTTGGGGCCACCACCACAAATTTGCTCTCATGATAATGGGAAATCAACGCCTCTATGGCTGGCAAAGCCAGGATGGCATCGCCCAACCAATTGGGCACGACTATAAGGGTCTGCCTCGGGACCTTCCCCTCGAGCATATTAGCCTTTCCCCAGGGGAATGGCCTCATCGATAAGCATCACCGGGATATCATCCTTAATGGGGTACATCAGCCGGCACTTCTCACAGATGAGACCGTCCTTCTTTTCACTAAGGTAAATACCCCCTTTACACTTGGGGCAGGCTAGGATGTCCAACAGCTCCTGGTCGATGTTCATAGTTCGACCTCCTCTAGGCCGCTGAGTAAAGAAGTTGGTTGAGAGTCTTCATAAACCTTTCCTGGCCTGATGAGAGAGAGACCTCCACCCCCAGGGAAAAGATATTCCACCCCGCTAAGGCGCTGCTATCAAAGCGGACCGCGTCCTTCTCGGTAACCACTATCATATCGCAACCGGCAGCTGCTTGGCCAATTTTTGAATAATCCCTGCCCCTGAAGAGATGATGGTCAGGAAAACTCAACGCCTTACAGTCGCCACCCAACTCGGTGATCGTCCGGAAAAACCGCTCTGGCCGGGCAATACCGGCCACAGCCAAAACCCTCTGGCCGCGCAATACCGAAACGGGGCGGGCGGCGCCAGTGCCCAACTCCACCAGCCGGACCGGCTTGACCATGAAGCCAACGGCCGGTTGATTAAGACCAAAGCGTTTAAGGTCATCAACCGAGCAGCCTCTACTACTGTACATTATCAGGTCGGCTCGGTCACCATTTCTGAGGGGCTCCCGCAAGGGGCCGGCGGGAAATAAAGGGAAATCATTCTCCAGGATTTTCTCATCTACCAGCAAGATATTCACATCCCGAATCAAGGCCAGATGCTGAAAGCCATCATCCAGCAGGACCAGCTGAGGTTGAAAGCGCTGGCAGGCATATAGGCCGGCCTGGTACCTATCCTTGTTGGTTATCACTGGCACACCGGGCAGGTTTCGGGCCAGCATGACCGGCTCGTCCCCGGCCTCTTTGGCGGACAGAAGCACATTGGTGCCATCGGAAACCAGCTGAGTCCCAGCCCCAGCTCGTCCCCGGTATCCCCGGCTCAGGATAGCCACCCGCTTGCCCGCCTTGGTGAACATACCCGCCAAATAAGCCACCACCGGAGTCTTGCCGCTGCCCCCCAAAGTGAGGTTGCCAATGCTTATAACCTTGCAAGGCAATCGGTGAGCGGAGCAGATGCCCCGGTTATACAGAGCCAGTCGCAGTGCCACCCCCCAGCCATAAACAAGGGAGAGGGGATAGAGGATACGAAGGAGTGGTGAACAAAGCATAGCTTAGCCGCCCTGGCTTGTTAAGAACCTGTTTATCACCTTCATGGTGGCGGAGGTGGCGCCGATGTTTTCCTTTATCGTCCTGGCCGCGCACTCCCCTAGCTGCCGGGCCAGCTCTGGATCACGAAGCAGAGCGGACGCCTGCTGGGCAAGCTCCTTCTTTGACCGCACCATGATAGCCCCCCCCTTCTCTACCAAATCATCAGCAATATCCTTGAAGTTATCCATATGAGGGCCAAAAAGGACCGGCTTGCTAAACGCGGCCGCCTCCAATGGGTTGTGCCCGCCAAAAGGAACCAGACTTCCCCCTATAAATACCACGGTGGCCCCCGCATATACTGTGCTCAACTCGCCTATGCTATCCAGCAGAATGGCCTCAAAGGAGTTATTAACCCCCGCCAGTCTGCTTCGCCGGGTTAATTTGAGCCCGTTTTGGCGCATCAGCTTTTCCGTCTCATCAAACCTTTCCGGATGGCGAGGGGCAAGAACCAAGATCAACCCGGAATCATCCCTCTTCAACTCCTGATAGGCGGCAATAATGACCTCTTCCTCACCCGGATGGGTGCTTCCCGCCACTAAAATCCTGGTGCCTGCTTTCAGACCCAGTATAGACATGGCCCTCTTTTCTGCTTCCAGATCATCCATCCCCCAGGCCTGATCGTATTTCATGTTACCACAGACCATAAGCGTTGCTGGATTGGCTCCCAGAGAGATGATACGCTCGGCGTCCGAAGCCGACTGCATGCAGAGATAAGAGAAACAGGCGAGCACCTTATTAAAGAATCCGCGCAGCAGGCGATAACCCTTATAGGAGCGAGCCGATATCCGGCCATTGACCAAAACGGCCGGGATAGCCTGCTCCCGCAACGCTCGAAGGAAATTGGGCCAGATCTCGGTCTCCAAGGTGATGAACAGGCGAGGACGCACCAACGATATCAACCGCTTAACCACCCAGGAGATATCGAAGGGGAAATATATCAGCCGGTCTATCTCCGGCAGGGCCTTTCGAGCCATCTCCTGACCGGTGGCCGTCACGGTAGAGAGAACCAGTTTGATATCGGTATGTTCCCTTTTCAGGCGTTGGATCAAAGGGATGGCCGCCCGCACCTCGCCCACCGACACGGCATGGATCCAGACCGGCCGCGCCTTGCCCAGAGAGCTCAGTTGGTGATCCAGGCCCAAGCCCAGCATCTTAAACAGGCTGCGGCCATATCCCCCTTTTTTTCTCATTCTAAAGACGAAGTAGGGAGCAGTCAGGAAGGCGGCCAGTGTGAACAGAGAGTTATACAGAATATACATGAGAAACCACCCGCTCCTAAGTCCGGTCAAAGTACTTATCCACGACCGCGTTCATCTGACGCATTCTTTCCTCTAACTTAAGCCTCAGCCGCTCCCTCTCCTCCCTGGTACACCTTTTGGGTACCTCCAACGGCTCACCCCAAAAGAATATCCCCCGGCTGAAGGGCGCGGGGATGAGGAAACTATCCCAACTTTTCAACAACCTCCTTCGGGATGCGCTGAAAGTCACCGGGCATATGGGGGCGCCGGTAAGCCGAGCCAACTCTATCACCCCAGGCTGAACTATCTCCTTCGGCCCCTGGGGGCCATCAGGCGTTATCACCAAGTCGGAGCCATCCCTAAAGGCACGCAACAGGCCCTTGACTCCGGACAATGAGCCTCGAGTGGTCGAGCCCCGCACCACCGATACGCCAAGTCTCTTAACCGCCCGGGTTATGTACTCCCCATCCCGGTGGGAACTGATCAGGGTGGTGTACCGCCTGCCCGGCTCCATCACCATGGGCATCATGCACAGGCGGCCATGCCAGAAGGCCACTGTGACCCTCTGGCCCCGGTCCCAGAACCGGGTTACTCTTTCCTTGTGTAAGGTGCTGATACGGACGGTCAGGGTGAGAAACTTCAACGCCAGGAAACCTATCCAGGAGACCAACGCCACCAAGATGGCAGACTTCGCCTGCCTCCATCTTTCCCGCCAGAGAAAAAGGTTCAACGGCCAATCTCCCTCTCTTCCTCGGCAAATTGCATCTGGTATAGCCGCCGGTACTCGTTATTTGCTGCCATCAGACTTTTGTGAGTACCCTCTTCAAGGATCCTAGCTTGAGCCAGCACTAATATTCGGTCGGCATTCCTCACCGTAGAGAGCCGATGGGCGACCACCAGCGTGGTGCGGCCCTTCATCAAATTCTCCAGCGCCCGCTGGACTTCGGACTCAGACTCCATGTCCAGGCTGCTGGTGGCCTCATCCAAAATGAGCAAAGGCGCGTCCTTCAGCAACGCCCGGGCAATGGCCAACCGCTGCCGCTCTCCGCCCGAGAGTCTAAGTCCGCTCTCTCCGATGACCGTATCGTACCCCTCTGGCAAACTGGTTATAAAGCCATGAGCATAAGCGGCCTTGGCCGCCTCCATTATCTCCTCCATCGATTTTTCCAGATCGCCGTAGGCGATGTTGGCCCGGACGGTATCGTTGAACAATATCACCTGCTGGGTGACCATGCTTATCTGGGAACGCAAGCAAGCTAGCTTTGCCTGGCGAATATCCACCCCATCAATCAAGATAGCCCCCTCACTCACATCGTAAAACCGGGGAATTAGGCTCACCAGGGTCGTCTTTCCCCCGCCGCTTAATCCCACCAAGGCCACTCTCTGACCCGCCGCTATCTTAAAGCTCACGTCCTTTAGAACCGCCTCCTCTTGGTAGCGAAAAGTGACCTTTCTGAACTCCAGGCAGCTGGACATCGGCTTGATATCCACCGCATCGGCCATATCCTCAATATCAGGCTTGCTATCCAAGACGAGGAAAACTCTCTCCGCGGCCGCCAGTCCAGCCTGAATGACGTTGTTGACCTTGTTCAATCTCTTTACCGGCTGATAAAGCATGAGCATGGCGGCCAGAAAAGAGAAGAAGTCTCCCGGGGTCTTGGTACCCTGGATAACAGCCAATCCACCGTAATAAAGAATGCCGGCCATGGCGAAAGAGCCCAACACCTCCATCACCGGCGAGGACATGGCTCTAACCCGGCAGACCTTCAACACAATCCGCAACAAACCCTTATTCTGCCCATGAAACCTTTCACTCTCATACCCCTCCCGGCCGAAGACCTTGACCACCCGCTGGCCCGCTATCGTCTCCCCCAGAAAGCTGGTTAAAGAGCCCATAGCCGCCTGATTGGCAGCCGAAAGTTTCCTCAGCCTCCGGCCAAATTTTACGATGGGTACCACCGCCAGGGGAAAAAGGATAAAGCTTATCAAGGCCAGCTTCCAATCCCGATATACGACCACTCCCGCCAAGGCTAGTACGGTAAAGAAATCCTTGAGCAATCCGGTGACCGCGTTGGAAACGGCTCCCTGGATAGCAGCCACATCATTGGTGATGCGAGATATGAGCACCCCGGTGGGATTGCGGGAGAAAAAGGAGAGGGAAAGGGTTTGCAGATGTCGGTAAATCTTGGTTCGCAAATCGCAGATTATGTTTTGCCCTATATAGCCCATCAAGTAGGCCTGGTGGTAGTCCAGTATACCTTTTACGATAAACAGGCCGACCACCGCCAACGGCAGCAGCCAAAGCATGACCAGGTCTTTCTCGATAAATATACGGTCCAAAACCGGCTTCACCAGCCAGGCCTGCCCTCCCTTCAAGACCCCAACCGCGATCATGAACATCATGGCGATGATTAGCCTGAACCGATACGGTCGGAGAAAGGTGATGAGTCTGGAATATACAGGCATGATTCGGGCCATAAGTCAGTTCTCCTGAAGCATCTCCCATACTATTTGGGCAACCCGTTTAGAGGGCTGGGCCTCTCCCAGAATGGCCCTAACCCTCTTAAGCTCAGCCATAGTACCTTGATAGCGGCCGGGCTCGGTCAGAATCCGGTAGGCTTCGTTAAAGGTATTCTCCGGAGTAAATCTCCTTTGGATCAACTCCGGCACCACCCTTTTCCCCAACACCAGGTTGGCCAGGCTATATTCCTTCAGCTTTACAAACTTCACCCCCAGGGCATAGCTTAGCGGCGAGACCTCATATACCACCACCATCGGTCTGGCTAAAAGGGCCGCCTCCAAGGTAGCGGTGCCGGAAGTTACTATGACCAAGTCGGACAAAGCGACAGCCTTATGCGCGGGCCCTTTTACCACCTTAACTGATACCGGGCCTTGGCTTATGAACTCATCAACAGTACGCCCATCAAGGTTAGCGGCCAGAGGCAGCAAAAACTGCACCCGGTTAAGCTTATCCTTCAACAGGCTGGCCGCCTGAAGCATCTTGGGAAGGATGCGCCTTACCTCAGCCAGCCGGCTGCCGGGAAGCAGGCCGATTATCTTCTCTTTTGGGTCTAGCCCCAGGGAGACAGCGGTTTGCTCTCGGTCGAACCCCTGGGGA
The DNA here is from genome assembly GCA_036446955.1 of Thermodesulfobacteriota bacterium. GTDB lineage: Bacteria > Desulfobacterota > JAZFTZ01 > JAZFTZ01 > JAZFTZ01 > JAZFTZ01. The sequence continues at coordinate 144 of JAZFTZ010000176.1, read as the reverse complement.
AGCGACTCCAATAGGGGATTGCCCACGTACTCGGCTTTCACCCCGGCTTTTCGGTAAAACTCTTTTTCAAAAGGCAAGATAACCAGTACCCGGTCGGTGCGGCGGGCCATCTTTTTCACCCGACCCGATCCCCAGGCCCATATC
>JAZFTZ010000175.1:0-4784 GCA_036446955.1 Thermodesulfobacteriota bacterium | reverse complement strand
CATAAACCTTAGCTCCATACGCCTTGGCCAATTCCAGGGTTATATCTCGCGCGCCCAAAGCTTGCGGGGTAAGTTCTTGAAATCTCTGCACGGCCACGGACAGTAATATCCTCTTATGCATGGTTTCTTCCTTTCGCTAGGAGACCTTATTCGACTTTTCCCCTAAACCTCTTCTTGTCTTCTCTGTGGCATCTCCAAACTGGTCCACCCAGCCCGCCGAAGCAACGGAAACTGAGGGTCGGCCTCGTCCGGTTACACCGGGCTCGCCTTTACGGCGCAGCTCAGAATTCAGCCGTCTTAGCTCTTCCAGGACCATTTTCAAGCATCGATCAATAGCATATAACCTGAAAAGAAAAAGGATCAGGATAAATACGACTAGTACTACCAGTAAGAGGACTGCCAGACCTGGAATATCCAAGCTATTGACGAATTCAACCATTGCCATCTCCTGGCGAATAGATAGAATCCATATTTAAAATATACCAGAGCCCACAAGGGTTAGCAATCGTTTTAAAGTCTCCTAGATGGGGGGAATCCTTTGTAAAGGGTTTCCCCCACACAGGGTTACCCCCACAGGGGAGCCCGCGCTTCCGTCCCCCTTTGGCGGTGTCAGCTGCTTGACAATGCCTGGCGCTTATGTTAATTAGATAAAGGTGTCTCTATTTAGGCTGAGAGACCATTTTTTAATTAAGGGCCAGCAAACCCTAAGCTTACTCTGAGCAAAGCAAGTGTACGAACTTGTCATCAAGGAAGATTTCGCCGCCGCCCACAGGCTTTTAAACTATCGAGGCAGCTGTGAAAAGCTACACGGGCACAACTTCAAGGTAGAGATATCGGTTCAGGCAAAGGAGCTGGATGCTAATGGATTAGCTTTAGACTTCAGGGAGCTGAAGGAGGTCAGCAGAAAGGTACTGGCTTCCTTCGACCACACGGTGTTGAACGAGCTACCGGAATTTCAAAGCCAGAACCCCTCAGCGGAGAACATCAGCCGCTGTCTCTTCACCGCCCTGGCCTCAGTCATTAACAGCGAAACGGTTAGGCTGTGCCGGGTAACAGTTTGGGAAAGCGAAACTGCGGCGGCCTCCTACTTTCCGGAAGAGTAATGATCGATATTCAGAAAGAGACCGACCACCGCAACGTAGATATTGATAAGGTAGGGGTCAAGAATATCTCCTACCCGATAGTGGTTCTTGATAAAACCAAGGGCACTCAATCCACCGTGGCCAAGATAAATATGTACGTGGGCCTTCCTCATAATTTCAAAGGCACCCACATGAGCCGGTTTATTGAAATCCTGAACGAGTTTCACGGTGAGATCACCATTCAAAATTTCTCCAATATTCTGGAAGTGATGAAGGAAAGGCTGGAGGCAGCCTCGGCTCACATGGAGATAGAGTTTCCTTATTTCATCGAAAAGAAGGCACCGGTGAGCGCAGCAAGAAGCTTGATGGAGTACAACTGCCGGTTCGCCGGCAGCCTGGGTCGAAAGAAAGATTTTATCCTAACCATCGAGGTTTCGCTGACTACTCTTTGCCCCTGTTCGCGGGAGATCAGCCAACAGGGAGCCCATAGCCAGCGGAGCAAGGCAACCATAGCGTTGCGATTCAAGAAGTTCATCTGGATAGAGGATATTATCCGGCTGGTGGAGTCTGCCGGCAGCTCGGAGATATATTCTCTGTTGAAAAGACCGGACGAAAAATTCGTCACCGAAAGGGCTTACAACAATCCTAAATTCGTTGAAGACGTTGTACGGGACATCGCCCAAAAGCTCCGCGCGGACAAAAATATAACCTGGTTTTCAGTGGAATCAGAGAATCTGGAGAGCATCCATAACCACAACGCCTACGCGTTAGTGGAGAAGGAGCAGAGTAGGGGGCAGCCATCAAAAAAAGTTTCTCCCTGATTACAAAGGGCTTGACTTGTTTGGGGTTTGAGTGCGAGCATGAGTCTTAAGGACGATGAAGGATATCGACGCCCAGAAAAAATTAGTTTACCTTGAGACCTATGGTTGTCAGATGAACGACCGGGACTCGGAGCGCATGCTGGCTTTGCTTGCCAAACAGGGATACCGAGAGACCAAGGAGGTGGGCTCGGCCGGACTGATCGTTATTAATACCTGCAGCATAAGGCAAAAGGCGGAGCAAAAAGTATACTCCCGCCTGGGCAGGCTTAAGTCCTGGAAGCAAGAAGACAAAACTCGCCTTCTTGCCGTGGCTGGTTGTATGGCTCAGCAGGAGGGGGAGAGGTTCCTGCGAAGGGTAAGGCACGTGGACCTGGTCCTCGGTCCTGGAGAACTCTTCCGCCTGCCCGAGTTGTTAAAAGAGGTTGAGGAGATCCGCCGACCATTAGTGGCCACTGACTTGGATAAGGATGAAGGACGCTGGCAAGATCAGTTACAGCCCGAGCATTCCGGCCAGGTAACCGCTTTGGTTACGGTAATGGAGGGGTGCGATAACTACTGCAGCTATTGCATCGTTCCTTATGTGCGGGGCAGGGAACGGAGTCGCCCGGCCGACGAGATAGTTGACGAGGTAGAAAGGCTGGTTGCTAAAGGTGTGCGGGAAGTAACTCTAATCGGGCAAAACGTGAACTCTTATGGTAAAAAGAACGGGGCGGGGACGAACTTCGCTCAGCTTCTCGACCGAATAGAGCAAGTGGCCGGTCTGGAGCGAATAAGGTTCATCACCTCTCATCCCCGAGACCTTTTCCCAGACCTGACCGAGCGCTTCCGCCCGGGTGGAAAACTCTGTGAGCATATACACCTGCCGGTGCAGTCGGGCTCCACCAGGGTTCTTAAGCTGATGGGTCGGGGATACACCCGGGAGGAGTACCTGGAGAAAGTGGCCCGCTTAAAGAGCATCTGTCCTGACATCGCAATAACCACTGATATCATCGTGGGCTTTCCCGGGGAAAGTGAGGAGGACTTTGAACAAACCCTTTCGCTGATGGAAGAGGTAAAGTTCGACAACAGTTTTTCATTCAAATTCTCACCCCGCCCGGGGACAAGGGCCACTAAAATGGCTGATGACGTGGCTGCCGAGCTAAAGACAGAGAGACTTATACGTCTTCAACGGTTGCAAAGAGACTTGGCTGAGAAGAAAAATCGTGGCCTGGAAGGTCGGATTAGGTATATACTGGTTGAAGGGCCGAGCAAGAAAAAGGCCGACGAACTCTGCGGGCGCACTAGGTGCAACCGGGTAGTGAATTTTGTCGGTCCCAGCACTTTGATAGGGAAATTAGTCAAGCTGAGGATCGAGACCGGTTTACCTAATTCCTTACGAGCCAGTGTTATTTAAGGCTGGCCGAAAAGGGAGGATAATATGAGCTTAGAGATGAAGGTGGCAGGTTTGACGGTGGATCCTTTCAGCAATATGCCGATAGTTATTCTGAAGGACCTGGAGGAGAAAAATACCATCCCCATTTGGATAGGCATATTGGAGGCCAGCGCTATCGCCACCGAGTTGGAGAAGATTCGGTTGGCCCGCCCCATGACCCATGACCTGTTGAAGAACCTTCTCGACTCCCTCGGAGTAGAAATGCTGAAAATCGTGGTGACGGACCTGCGCGATAACACCTTCTTTGCCGCTATCCATTTGTTGAATGACAAGGACGATATTATATTAGATGCACGCCCCAGCGATGCCATTGCATTGGCGCTGAGAACCGGGTCTCCTATATTCGTGGAAGAACAGGTGCTGGAGAAGTCCAAGAAGATCGATCTCAGCCAGCGGCGGGAAGGGGAAGGAACGGCTGAAACCGAAAAGTGGAAGGAGATCCTGGAGAGCCTTTCTCCTGAAGATTTCGGTAAATATAAGATGTAGGAAAGCTGTGCTGAATGGTAGACCTTCATACTCATACGTTGCTAAGCGACGGTGTGTTGTTGCCGGCTGAATTAGTCCGCCGGGCCCAGGTATTGGGGGCCAAGGCGGTGGCCATTACCGACCATGCCGATATATCCAACCTGGAAGTCATCCTCCCCCAGATAGTCTCCTTGGCCAACCAGGTTAGACAGACGGACGGCATCACCCTGATACCCGGTATAGAGCTGACTTACGTACCACCTGACCAGATATCCGCCATGGCCCAGAAGGCCAGAATGCTGGGCGCCAACCTGGTGCTAGTGCATGGCGAAAGCCTGGTGGAGCAGGTCATACCTGGAACCAATCGAGCAGCCATTGACGCGGGAGTCGACATCCTGGCTCACCCCGGCCTCATCTCCAGCGAAGAGGTTAAACTGGCAAAAAAAAGCCGGGTTTTCCTGGAACTCTCCGCGCGCAAAGGCCATTGCTTGACCAACGGCTGGTTAGCCAAGCTGGCTCTCAAACACCGCGCCGGGTTGTTGGTCAACAGCGACGGCCACCTGCCCGCTGACCTCATTACCCCGGAGAGGCACCGCGACGTGGCGCTAGGCGCAGGCCTGACTGCTTCCCAATATGACCACTTGCTAACCGAAACCTGGCAATTAGTGGAAAAGGCCTCTGCCCGCGGCAAGCCTAAGCGTTCCCATGGCTAAAAATCGACTGGCCAGAAAAGAGCTTAAGAAGCCGGATGAGTTCATCTCTCTGACCACCAAATCGTTCCAATTTATCTCTGAACACCGCTGGCTTTTTGTCATCGCCATTGCCGCGGTCCTGGCCGTAGTGGTGGCCAACTGGGCCTGGCACACCCGTCAGGTCAATTACCAAGTCCGCGCGGCCAGCCAATTCGCCCAGGCAACCGACTTATATAGCGCGGCTCTGGTCTCTCAGGACACCGTCAAGCTGGAAAGGGCAGAGACGGAACTC
>JAZFTZ010000174.1:0-6026 GCA_036446955.1 Thermodesulfobacteriota bacterium | reverse complement strand
GGCAGCAAATATTTGAACACTATCACTAGCCGCCCTCCCCTTGGCAATAGCGGTATTTTAGCTCAGCCGCGCTAAAATGGGAAGAGTTAAGGTAAATATGCTGGAACCGACTGGGGATAGATACCTCCACGGCCACCCTGGAAACCATCGCCTGGGCCTAATTGGTCACCTGGACTAATATGCGATTCCCCTCCTTAAGCTTAGCCTTCACCTTAACCTTATCCCAATTGAGAATCCAGCTGGCAATCTCAGCCGCCGGCGCTATCCAAAACCCCCTGGCCTTAGCCGCCCTCACCAGTTGGCGCAATAAACCGGGATTGGCATGCATCAGCCCCCAGGGCGGGGTGGTGTGGGAGGAAAAGAAGAATAGGCCTCCCTCGGCCAGGATCCGGTCTAGTTCTTTTTCCCAAATGGAAAGGGCCTCTAGCGGTGATCGCCCCTCGATAAAAAAGAGTCGGTAATCATCATGGAGCGGCTGAGGCAGGAGCACAAACTTGGCCGGCAAGACCTTTTTCCCCTTCCCGCAGCTGGCAGCCGATTTAGGATACTCCATCACCGAGGGGATACGGCCCCACAGCTGGAAGGTGCCCACGTACCTGAGCTTCAGCGCGCTTAGCGCCAACAGGGTATTGAGGTCCATGGCCAGTTCCGCCCCCCGGAAGCCGACCACTTCAGCGCCCGAAAGCTGGGAGAGAATGGCTTTTGCCCGGGAGAGCCGGCCTAACTGTTGCTCGCAGGGCTGGTTGGCAAAGGGCAAATGGGTATCCCCGTGAATAGCTATCTCGCCCGCGCTCCGCAATCGTGTCACTATCCCCTTCTGGACCTTAAGGAGTTCAGAAACGATGTAGAAGGTCCCCCGCACCCCCTCCTCCTCAAATATCTTCGCCGCCTTTACCGCGTTGTTAGCATCTTCCTCCGTGTCCACCGAGAATACCGCCGCAGCTGGAAAATCCCCGGGCCAGGCCCTGACCCTGGCCACCGGCGTCTGTGCCTCCACCGTGCCCAGCCCATCGGGAAGCAAGATTAACATGGCCACAGCCAGGCAAAAGGTAAGCGCTAGCCCGACCGGTATTGGGCCGGGCCAAAGGGCTGAAGCCCTTAAGGCTGACCCTTCTTCTCTATGTAAAGCCATCTGGTTTCCCCAGGCTTTAGCTCTCTAAACAAAACCGTCAGTTTGCGCTGGCGTTGGGCGTAGTAGGAAATCAATTTTCCCTTGAATTCCTCAGGAACTATTACGTTCACCGACTGGAATGATTCCGGCGCGAAGAAATAAACCTGGACTTCGTCCACGCTGAAATCATTGCCGTTGGTGATGGTCAGTGAGGCCTTTGCCCTACTTATCACTTCTGTCTTCACTGCCAGCGATTGCCGGGTAAGCCACCAGCGAGCCACCTTCCCCGCCGGGGCTATCCACATCTTCATGCTGCCAGCATTAGCGATGACCTCGCTAAGGATATGCTCGTTGCCGTTCAGCACGCCCCAGGGCGGGGTGGTGTGAAAGGAAAAGACAAACAGGCTGCCCTCAATCGTGGCCCGTTTCAACTCCAAATTCCAGACCGCTAAAGCCCGACTGGGGGACAGACCCGCCTTGAAAAATAAGCTGTAGTCATCGTGGAACGGCTGAGGGAACAACACCAGCTTATGCGGCGCGAACAGGGTTACCACCTTGCCTGGCCGTCTCTCCGGATATTCTATTATCTTGGGGGATGACGTCCCGGACCAGGGGACAAAGATGTAGTCTAGTCGGAGTCGAGCCGCAGCCTTTATGGTGTCGTCATCCACGGCCAGCCCAGGAGGGCGAAAACCCTGGACCTCCCGGCCGGTTAATCTGAAAAGGTCGTTTTTGGCCCGAGAGAGCCTATCCGACTGGATATCAGCCGGCTGGCCGGCAAAGAGCTCGTGGGTATCGCCGTGGATGGCGATTTCGGCCACCTCCTTGGCCTCGGAGATCAGGGGCAGGTTATCCTTAGCCAGCTCGGAGAGAAGGAAAAAACTGGCTTTGGCCCGAGCTCGCCTGAGGGTGTCTATGGCCACAGCAATGCCGGCAAAATTTTCCTCGGAGTCCAAGGCCAGGATAGCCCCGGCTTGGTAGTCCCCGGGCCAGCTCTTGACCGCGGCCAACGGTTGCTGGGCCAACCAGGCAAGGGAGTTGGAAACCAGGGTCTTGAAATTTTGCCACTCTTCGTACGTCTCACTGATGGAGTCAATACCAAAACCGAACCAGACTACCCGACCGCGGCCAAAGGCCCGGCGGCTCAGGCTGGCGGCGAACCGGCTAGCACCGCGAATAGTTATCGGTTCCACCCCGGTAAGCTTAGCCTGGCCCTCAAAAAACCCGCTAGTCAGCCGGGCCCAATAACCATCGAAAGAGCTGGCCAGGGCTAGCACCGGCTGGCTGCGAGGCAGAATGGTCAACGCCTGTCCGGGCATGATGCCGAAGGTAAGCGGAGAATCGCCTATAAGTTGAATTGCTAGCGGTTCCCCCTCTTCGACCAGTCTTTTGGCTAGCACCTCAATCCCGGCCAAGCCATTGAGACTGCCCCAGCCTCTCCAAGCTCCGTCAGGCAGGTGGGTGCCCATGGCCCAGCTTATTAGCGTGCCACCCCCTTTTTCCGTGAAGCTCTGGATTTGAGCTAGTTCCTTTTTGCTCAAGGCCACTGCTGAAGGAAGGATAAGGACATCAAACCTGGAGAGGCCCTCCTCCAGTTCGGCGTCGGTCACCCGGCGGAAGGTTGCCTTTTCTTCCTCGACCAGCTTTTGAAGCAGGCCTTCCCACTGCCCCATCAACCGGGCATAATTGCCGCCCACTCTGAATAAGTGGCTGGCGGTGTATCCCGAGTCCAGCAAGGCCACATTGATTCTCTGCGGCCCCACCCGCCCGGCCATAAAATCTGCCAGCTGGAAGGGACCCAGCCACATCCTAAGGAGCAGGATAAACAGGACGAGGGAAAAACCTAAGACGATCACCATGGTGAGAATGATTACCGGCAGCTTAGTGTGCGCGCGCGGCTCAACCTTGCCCGGTTCCCTCTCTCCCGGTTTGGGTCTTTTGTCAGGCATACCTATCTTCCCTCAAAGCGTATGGTCGCTTGAGTTTGGGCAGAAATCAAACCTTCTTTCTTTGAAATTTACGAAAGAAGACCGGCTTCTCCAGGCTAGTAGACTCTTTGGGCTTGCGGCTTTCTCGCAGACGATAAGCAAAATAGGAGCCCACCGCCAGAACCAGGGTCACCAGGGTGCTGACCAGGATAACCGTTGAAAGAATGGGAATTATATCCATTGTTCCTTCACTCCTCCTCTTCTGGTTATCTTCTCCCAAGTCATGCTTACTTTAAGTAGTTCGTCTATGGTAGAGAAGACCTTGCACACATCAATGATCAGGATAAAAAACATGCGGTAGAAAGTGCCGTAAATGATAAGCCGGTTGCTCTCGCCCTCGCTCACCACACAGTAGAGCGCGGCAATGACATCCAGCATGGTTAACTGGGCCCACCACAAGATCAAGATAAGGGTTATCCCGTAATAGCCGGCGATAACCAGGACGACTATGTTAGCCAGTACGTTCATCACCGGCCAGATGAAAGCCTCAAATCCCATGTAGAGAAGGGTTCCGCTGGTTGTGGGACTCTCCCGCCAGGCAAACATCGCCCGGCGGTTCAGCCGGATAGACTGCATGATCCCGCGGGTCCAGCGGTAGCGCTGCTTCAGTAAGTCGATGAGCTTGCTTGGCGCTTCAGTAACACAAATAGCCTCCGGCTCATATACTATGCGGTAGCCCTGGACCAGGAGCTTGAGGGTAAGGTGGCAGTCCTCAGCGAAGGTGGTGCTTTCGTACAGGCCCACTTCTTCCAGCGCCCGCTTGCGAAACATCCCACAGGGGCCTGGGATGATGTTAACCGCGGCGAAAAAGCCCTGGGCCTGCCGGGCCAGGTTGAGGCCCTCCACATATTCCAGTGCCTGAAGATCGGTCCATAGCCGGCCCCGGTTGCCCACTTTGACGTTGCCGGCCACCGCTCCCACCCTGGCATCCTCGAAGTGGCGCACCATAAACCTGAGGGCATCCGGTTTAATAATAGTATCGCCATCCATGCAAAAAACCAGTTCGCCGCTGGCGGCCTGGATCCCGGCATTCAGAGCCTGGGCCTTCCCCCGGTTAACCTGCTGGATCACCTTTATGGTGATGCCCTCGTAATCCCCCTGGTAACGCAAAAGCTTTCGAAAGGTATCATCCTGACTACCGTCATTGATCAAGAGGATCTCATAATCGGGATAATCCTGGCGCATGAGGGCCCTCACCGTGGTATCAATAATTTTTCCTTCATTGTATACTGGCACCAGCACGCTCACCTTGGGCCAACGCTGGGCTAAAGGCAGGTGAGTCTTCTCGTGATGACTCAAGTAACTGAACCAGATGAGCAACATGTAACGCAATATCAAGATGATGAGAAAGATGGCCAGAATGACCGAGGATACGTAAACGAATGTATTCGGCCAGTTTATCTCGGTGGTCAATATGAGCGCGTAGAGTACAAAGGCAGAGATAAACAGAGCGATAGCTATCAGCAGTATAGGGACTACACTGCGGACCTTCATCTTAACCTTCTCAGCGCGGCGGCCACCAAATCCTCCCCTTCCAGGGTGTCGGTGGGATGCTCGCCTACCCCGTGGTTGATTTGGGGAATCTCCTGGCCCTCATAAAGCCCCTGCTTTCGTAATGCGCCTTCCAAGTTGCCGGCCACCCGATGGACAAACCGCACCGCATTGGGGGCACTGGTCTCAGGCAAGAGGGCAATGAACCGGTCCCAGCTGTAACGAGAGATCACGTCAGAATCCCGGCCCGTCTCTGACAGAACCCGGTTGAAGTTGTCAATTACGGTCTGATTCTGGGGTGTCATGCGCTGGCCCCTTCCCAACTTAAAATTCTCCAGCGACAGGATAACCAGGCTCAATGGCCGGTTGTATCGAGTGGCCCGCTCCAGTTCCTTGGTCAACGACTCAGTGAAGAAGGGCACCTCGGCCAAAATCTCCGGCCGGGCTGGTGGCCCCGGGACCTTTTCCATGGCGGGCTGCGGAGGCTTCTCCACAAAGACCACTCCCTCTCCGGAGCGCAGGGTGAAATAGAAATTGGATTTTTCCAAAAGCTCGTTCTTCAGTTTTCTCACCTGTAAGGAGCGAACCAAAGACACACCCCCATCCGCGGCCATCTTGAGCTCGAATACGCCGTGGGCCAGTCTCTCCAAAGCGTTATATACCTCTTTAAAGCCAGGCTCCCCCTCCACATCTCCGGTCACCAGGGTAGTGGCTCCAAGGGACTTCAGGCCCAGAACGGTGGCCCGGCCAAACTCCAGCGGATCCCGGTTGGCACTGAAACCCAGGAAAGGGCTCAAGGAATCGATTACCACTCTGGTCGCCGAAATATCATCACAGTGCTTCCGCAATTCGTTAAATATATCGTCGACGTCGAAGCCGAGCACTGGATTGCGGTATTTCTCCAGTACCAGTGGATACTCCAACAGGATTAATTTTCCCTCGTCCAGGTAACTCATGAGATCCATCTCCAAGAAGTCCTGGGCAAAGTTAAATATATCCTCAGGAAAATCAGAGGTCACCAATAAGACCGCTTCCCCTCGCTTAAGTCCTTCAGCCAAAAACATCATTGACAAAGCTGTCTTGCCCGTGCCAGTACCACCAGTAAGGAAAAATACCTGGCCGGCCTCCAGTCCATCGAAGGTTCGATCTAACTCTTTAATTCCCGAGATAATTCTATCCACTATTTTCCCCTCCCGGTCTAGGCCCTGGTGTCTCGTGGCCGGTGTCTTAAAGACAGACCTAAGCCTGCACTGCCTATCGCGCAAGCTCATCCGAAGGTGGGTCTAGAGCCTAATGAGGCAACCCCTTTTTTTAGCAGGCTGACTTGCGCTCGGCCACACCATACATTAGCAATTAATGTGCCATCACTTGGGGGCCAAATTTATGAGATAAAATAGGCACAAAAGCTACTCGAGCGGACAAATTTTTGGCACTAG
>JAZFTZ010000173.1:0-5545 GCA_036446955.1 Thermodesulfobacteriota bacterium | reverse complement strand
ACCTGGGCCGCCTCTCTTCTCTATCCGGCCACAAAAAGACTCACTATCATCGCTCAGGCCAGTGGCCACCCGGCCACCAACAGGCCTGGGGTAAATGACTTTGCCGAGTTTCGCCTGGGGATAATGGTGCAACTGACCTCTTACCTCACCTGGGATATAGCCGCGTTGTATGGAATAGGCCCGGCCAGCCCCAACTGGGGCGGCACCACCGGTATCACCCTCAGGTTTTAAATGGCTCTGACCCTTCGTAACAGCCGTTGGGAAACTTCAGGGGGAACCCTTTCCCTGGGGAAAACCTTTTAAAAAAGGTTCTTCCCCAGACCCCTTTCCCAAATTTTGAGCCAGGCTTTTCGCCGCATTGTCGAGCCAACAGACGGCTCGCTAGAGCCTGGGTTGGTTTTAATTGGCGCATCAGCGCCAATTAAAACGACCTCAAACTATCACCAAAGACGTTGCTTGGCTCAAGAACGCTGCGCAAGGCCTAGGACAAAGTTTAGGAAGGGGGTGTGGGGGAGAACCCTTTTCAAAGGGTTTCCCCTACAATACCGGCCCGCGGCTCCATGCCCTGGGAAGGTTTCAGAATTGCAGTCTCCGATTGATACTGGCTTAGGGCATCTTGGTGATAATTTTCGTCATCTCTTCGGCGGAGAAGGCCCTGAGCGTCTGGGTGCGGAGATTGCCCAGGGAGCCCAGGCTAAGCAAAAGTGACATGGCCGCTTCCGCGTCCGGCGCCTCCACGGTGGCCACAATATCGTACTGGCCCTGGGTCCAGTAAAGGTCCTTGACGCTGACACCCACTTTGCCGGCCGCCGCCTTAAAGGCCTTTGCCCTTTCAGTCGTCCGCTTAATGTTGCGGATACCCTGATCGGTGAAACTTAGCAGCATAATAAACATGGCCATGGCAACCCTCCTTTTTCAGTTACAATAACAGTCTAGGACAATTGGGTAGATATTTCAATAACGAGTTAGTCTGTCTGGCTTGGCGTTACTACGCCAATCCAAACCCAGCCTGAAGTTCAGGAAGGGGGCGTGGGGAAGAACCCTTTACAAAGGGTTTCCCCCACAAAAGAACCACGGCTTAACGGATCGCCAGCCAGTGTGCTTTAAATACTATCGTAGATAGAATATACCCCAGGGGTACGTTGACTAGGACTCCTATTGTAAAGGCGCTTATCGGCTTCCAACCAAACTGAAAGAGTTCCCTGAATCGGGTCGTCAGCCCGATGCTCAGAAAGGTGAAGACGAAGGCCCATGTCCTGAGGGTCTTGACCGGGCCGATGACCAGGGGTTTCAAAGCCTTATTGAACTCCTCCGGGCCTATGCTTGAGGCCACAAAACTCATGATGATAGATGCCGCTGCAAAACCGATGACGAACTTGGGGAATCTCTCCCAGATAACCCAGGCGCTTATCCTTTCCCTGGCGCCCGCCGAACCTTTCTCCCACCAGACCACAGAGATGATAGAAAGAACAAATGCCCAGATTCCAATCCATATGTCTCTTCCGATGACCTTCATCAACGTATAGGCATAAATTGGCACTTCGCCCCCAATGGAGGAGGCGGCCGCGAAGCCAGCGGCATCGGCAAACTCGGAAGTGCCTATCCAGGCCCCGGCTACCCCGGGCGCTAAATTAAGGGCCTTACTGGCATAGGTCAAAAAGAAGATCATGACAATGGACCATAAGGCAACAATGCAGATGGTAACAGAGATGTGCTCCTTATCGGCCTTTGTAGCTGCACCCGAAGCAATGGCTGCCGATACCCCGCAGACCGCGCCCCCTGCCCCCAGGACCGAGGCGAAACGCCGATCTAATCTGAATATCCGGGTACCCGCCCAGTAGATGACCATAAAGGTCACCAGAGAGACGATGGTGGCCTGAAAAAAGGCTGTCGGGCCAGCATAAATGATCAAAGTCAGCGGAAGGGTGGCTCCCAGAAGAACAATCCCTGTCTTGATGTAATACTCCGTCCTGAAAGTGGTCTTAAGCCAGCTGGGGATCTTGAAAAGGTTACCCACGATTAACCCCAGAATCAATGCCAGGATGGGCGGTTCCAGATTATACGTCTTAGCAAATTTCCATGAGCCGGCCGTCAAAATCAGGGTAGAGGCCACGAACAGGATGACAAAACCCGGCATGTATTGCCGGGCACGAAAACCGATAATCCTGGTGCTCGCGGTAAATAGGGCCAGCCAAACAATTAGCAATAATAAGTACCGAGGCCAGGCCTCTGCAAAATGAGCATTTAGCGTGCCAAAGTCGGCCCATTGAGGCGGCGCCACCGCCAGTGGCTTGATCGTGCTACCCAGGGCGTAGGAGAGCAAAGCCACCAGCACAATTCCCAAACCTAACCAAACGGCCCACCAATCCTCCGTTTTCAAAAGTGAACTATACTTTCCCATATTAAACCTCAGCGTAATCCAATTCACAGCAGCCAAACACGAAAGCCAATCTACATCCCGCCCGACTTGCTTGTCAAGTTTATTGGAGACCCGTGTTAGTGGCACATTAAATGTCCACTGTTTATTGGAAAACCTGGACTCTTCCCAGGGGATGGGGCCTGGGCCCCTTTCGTGGGGAAACCCTTTGAAAAGGGTTATTCCCCACACTCCTTTCCCAAACTTTGGGCTAGGTTTGGATTGGCGAGGTAGCGCCAATCCAAACAGACCAGCTCGGGGTTAGATGGTCCCAGGGGGGCACAACCCCGTCCTCCGGGAAGGATCCCTATGTCTTAGGACGAGACAGCACGGTTGAGAAATTACCTTGCACCCTGCTTAGTGTTTCCATTATAATTGCCACGTCTGAGATTGTAACCCTGGCCAGCAGAGAGTAATCTGAGTGAAAGTCACTATTCTAGGCTCAGGTACGGGTATTCCCTCGGCCAGCCGAGGCTCTCCCGGCTTGGTGGTGAAGGCAGGCCGACGGATTCTATTATTCGACAGCGGGCCTGGATCCTTAAGGAGACTGGTGGAGGCGGGCCTGAAACCGGAAGAGGTGGATTACGTCTTTTATACCCATTTTCACCCGGACCATATAGCCGATCTGGTCCCTCTGCTCTTCGCCTTGAAAAACCCCAGCATTCATCGCACCAAGGTGCTGCGCCTGGCCGGGCCGGAAGGATTTCTCCATCTCTTCGGTTTACTGAAGAATGTTTATGGCCAATGGATGGAACCGCGCGGGTTTGAACTGGAAATCGACCAGTTGGCCGTCGGCCGACACTCATACCCGGAATTCGAGCTGGTGGCTGAGAAAGTCAGTCATACTGAATCCAGCCTGGGCTACCGGGTAGAAGCCGAAGGACGGGCAGTTGCTTACTCGGGTGATAGTGACTACTGCCAGGCTTTAATTGATTTGGGCCGGGGGGTTGACCTGCTCATCTTAGAATGTTCCTTCCCGGATAGCAGCCCCTGCCCCGGCCACCTTACTCCAACGCGCGCCGGCGAGATAGCTGCCCGGGCGGAAAGCAAAAAGCTGCTTTTAACCCACTTCTACCCTGCCTGTGAGGGCGAAGATTTGAAGGCGGCCTGCCAGAAACTTTATCCTGGAGAGGTCATTCTCGCGCACGACCTGATGACCATTTCACTGTAACCCTGGAAACGTCTTTCGGCCATGTAATCAGGTTGGAGATAAGGGCAGTTAACCGGTTGGAGAACCAATGCCAGAGAGCCAAATTCTTACTATATTGAAAAAACTGGTGGCTATCCCCAGCGTAACCGGTGAAGAATGGCGGCTGGCGGAATTCATCGTCCAGTTTCTAAGAGACCAGGGAGTACAACCGAGCTGCTTCCAGAATAGTCCCCACCAACCCAACCTGGTGGTGGAGTTCCCGGGCATGAGCGAAAAAGTTATCTGTTTCAATGCCCATATGGATGTCCTGCCGGCTGGGGATGAGACCAATTGGCTGCATCCCCCGTTTCAGCCTCATCAGGAAGGCAATAAGCTCTATGGCCGGGGAAGCGTGGATACAAAGGCAGCCGTGGCCGTATACCTGCACTTGATAAACCAAATAATGAGCAAGAGGCTTGTGCTGGCCACCGGCGTTCAATTTCAATTCGTTTCCGACGAGGAACAGGGTGGCCAAAACGGTACCAAGATATTGACCAAGCTAATATCGGAAAGGAGGCTTAACCGGCCCATCCTGGCTATCATAGGAGAGCGCAGTAACTTGAAGCTAAGGCTGGTGGACCGGGGTACGGCCCAGTTCAAGGTAACCATCAAAGGCAAATCAACCCATACCGCCTGGGCTCGGGCCGCCGGCGTAAATCCCATCTATTACGCGGCCCAGGCGATAACCAAGCTGGAGCGTCCCCTCTCCCTGTTCAGCCCCCAAATCGGCCATCCGGTCCTGAGCATAAATCAGATATCCGCGGGTGGGCCCATAAACCAGGTGCCGGAAAGTTGCACCTTCACCATAGATTTCCGCACCATTATGGAGCAGACCCTGGCCGAGGTTACTGGCTATATCGACTCCTATCTAAGAGAGGTCTGTTCCAAACGGGAAGAGCTGGCCTACGATATAGAACTCCTCTCCTACGCGCCAGCTAGGGCTACCCAACGCGGGCCCGAGGTGGAAATGATTATCAACGTCCTGGAAAAGGTCCTGGGTAAGGCAGAGCTTTACCTGGGCTGGGCCGGCAGTACCGATGCGCGCTTCTTTCGGGAAATTGACATCCCGGCGGTCGTACTGGGACCATCCGGCGCTAACTATCATGGGGCCGACGAGTATGTCGAGCTGGACTCGGTCTATAAATTGGCCCGTGTCCACACCCAATTGCTGGAGGAAAAAATCTGAGCTCGCCTCCCTGGTTGATGACCAGTCTGATGCAACGCCCCGGATTAGGCGCGCTCAGCTATTTACGGACTCCGAGAATAGTCTCCCAGTTATCAGCATGCTCCTCTTCCTGGCTCAGAATCTCTTCCAACATGAGGCGGGAAGTGGAGTCCCCTTCATCGGCGCAGATTTTTATAAACTTCTTATAGTTGGCGATGGCGCTATTTTCTGCCTCCAGGTCGTCGCGAACCATCTTTTTGAGGTCCCCGCCCTTTTTCATGGCTGATGGTTGATAGGTGGGAGTGCCGCCCAGGTAGACAATCCTCTCGGCCAGTTTTTCGGCGTGCTTCATTTCATCAATGGATGTTTCTTTGAACATGTCCATGATAGCCGGACTTTCCATACCCTCGGCCTCATAATGATGGCCCATATATTGAAGAATAGCCATGAGCTCATCGGCCCGAGCTTTATTCAGCACCTCGACAATCTTTTCGTTTGCCATCTCTTTTCCTCCCTTTCCTATTTATTCATTGACCATCAGAAACGTCTGGAGCTAGCTCCAGCATAATAGCAGAAAATAACTCCCTTAAGTCAAGAGCAAAATAGGGGCACTCATGTGGCCTGAGCCAGCATCTGTCTCCATTGCCTGGCGTGCCCTTCCTCGTCGGCCAGGATATGTTCCAGAAGTATTCTTGAGATAGAGTCTCCCTCTTTGGCACACAGTTTTATGGCTTCCTTGTACCTGTCGATAGCGGCCAACTCCGCCTCCAGGTCG
>JAZFTZ010000172.1:0-5595 GCA_036446955.1 Thermodesulfobacteriota bacterium | reverse complement strand
CCGGCCATCTTTTCTCAATCCGCTCTTTATTCTTATGAGGCAAGGGTGCCGGGCCTCCGCGGCGGTGAATTACTCCTCCCTGGTCATGACCGCCTTAACCGGTCGACCGTTGGCCTTGAGGGCAAACAGCGCGGCCAATGGCTCCATGCGTGCGCCGGTCTTGCCGCCGAAACCACCACCGCAATAAGTGGCTATGACCCTGATCTTGTCCGAGGCGACTCCCAAGCCTTCACACAGGCTGGCCCGCACCAGAAAAGGGGCCTGGGTGCAGGTCCAGACGGTTATCTTGCCGGTGGCATCGGCTTTGGCGGTTGCATTGTGCACCTCCATGGGGCAGTGCTGGGCCTTCTGGCAGCGGTACTCCTTCTCAAAAATCTCATCGGCCTGGGCAAAACCTGACTGTATATCGCCTTTACGCAACTTGAAAAAGCCGGCGATGTTAGTACCAGGCACCGGCTGGGCCCGGGGAGAACAGCGGTATTCAGCCAGCCCTTGGTGCAGCAAAGGCGCGGTTGGCTCCATAGCCGCTACCGAGTCGAAGACCGGGGGCAGTTCTTCATAATCGACCTTGATTAACTCCAAGGCCTCGCTGGCCGTATCCTCATCCACAGCAGCCAGCGCGGCGACCGGCTCGCCGATAAACCGGACCTTGTCCCAAGCGATAAAATAACTGTCAGCGATGGCACCACCATATCGCCTCAAATTAGACTCCCGGCCGGTGGCAAGAGCTCGTACGCCCTTGAGCCGGGCTGCCTTTTCAGTATCCACATTCAATACCCGGGCATGGGCCAGCGGGCTTCGCAGCACTTTGGCATAAAGCATGCCGGGCAGTTTGAAATCCAGGGCATAGACGGCCTGGCCGGTTACCTTTTCCCAGCCATCAGCCCGGGGCAGAGATTGACCAATTATTTCCATTTTCTAATTCTCCTTATCGGCCTGGCAGTTCCAAAGCCTGCCTTATCTTTTACAAAATTACCGGGCAGCTGTCCAGGGTAGTTGTTAAGGGTTTGTTTAGGGGGAACCCTTTAAAAAGGGTTACCCCCTAAGACCCCCTCCCAAACTTTTAGGGTTATCCTTTGATTTTCTTAAAGCGAAAATCAAAGGGGGTAGAGGGTTGGTTGGGTTCAGTTAGGGCAGGTCATGGAGTGCACTGTGGTTGGGGCCCGGCATCGGTTTACCGGGTTCCAAAAGGTACTTGACAGCAAGATGGGGAAGGGTTATCGTTGGCCCACTGCGGTGGGGGCTGCGCATAACGCCGTTAAGAATTTAAGTGGAAAATTTCACATAAGATCCCTTCTCGGGATTAGAACTTTAGAATCGTGTCGTTCAACAACGAAGGGGAAAGAGCAGAGTTCTATGCCGGGCATGGTTGAGTGGCAAAAATCCCCTAGGCTTATAGAAAACTCCAGCCTGAGGATGACGGGCTAAACCCTGAGAATGTTGCAAGGTCTTTCGGTCATGCTCTCTATGAGTTACCCGGGTGATATGGGTGACGGCCACTGCTGGGCGGTGGGCAGGGGAAAGGCCATCCAGCCTATCCTGGAGGAGCTAGGTATTCCCTATACGGTAGTGGATGAAGAGGAAGATATGGTCAAGGCCATCCAGCGAGCCTACAATAGCCTGGCCGCCTCCAGGTCCCAAGTGGCCATATTGTTCGCGGGCGATACCGTGCTTTGGGGTTGCCACTAAGGCCCTAGCGGACCCGTATAGTGCCCTTTATTTACATGGACAAAGGAACTATTTATGAGCGCAGCTTCTGCCAACAATAGACTTGAACAGAGCCAAGATATCCCCACCATTTGTTATATGTGCTACAGCCATTGCTCCACCAAGGCACGGTTGGTAGACGGGGTGCTAGTAGACCTGGAAGGTAATCCTGAAGCCCCCCACAATCGAGGAAAGTTATGCGCCAAAGGCCGAGCCGCCATCATGGGTATGTACAACCCTTACCGAGCCAAGGTACCTCTGAGACGAACAAATCCCCATAAAGGCATTGGCATCGACCCCAAGTGGGAAGAGATAACCTGGGATGAAGCCCTGTCTACAATAATAGAAAAACTAAAGGCCATCAGAGAGGATGACCCCCGTAAATTGGTCCTCACCGGCTTAGATTTCCATCTGTCCTATTTCCTTTTTGCTTTCGCCTCGGCCTTCGGCACACCAAATGTCTGGAAGGGAGGAGCGGACTACTTCTGCGGTAACGGTGTGCATCCGATACTTTATCTTACTAACGCCGCCTTCTTTGCTGAGCCGGACCTGGACCACTGTAACTACTGCTTGCTAATCGGATCCCAATTGGGCTTCATGGTAAACACTAACGCGAACACCACCACCATAAAGATGGCGGAAGCCCGGGCACGAGGCATGAAGGTGGTGGTGGTGGATCCTATATGCACTACTGCGGCTTCGAAGGCGGATGAGTGGGTACCCATTCGGCCCGGCACTGACGGCGCGTTGGCTTTGGCTATGGTTAACGTGTTGCTGAATGAATTGGGGCTCTTTGATAGCGAGTTCATAAAGAATGATACCAATGGCCCGTACTTGGTGGCCCCGGATGGCTTATATGTGAGAGATGCTAAAACGGGTAAACCTTTGATCTGGGACAGCAAAGAAAGCCGGCCTAAGAGTTGGGATGCACCAGACATCAAAGAGCCGACATTGGCCGGCCAGTATGAGGTAAACGGGACGAGTTGTTCGCCCGCATTTCAGCTGATCAAGGATCATGTGAAGCAATACACTCCGGAACAGGTATCGCAAATAACTACCGTGCCCGCGGCCACCATTCGCCGAATCGCCCAGGAATTTGCCGAGGCAGCCAGGATCGGGAGTAAGATCGTAATTGAGGGAAAGGAACTTCCTTATCGCCCCGCCGCGGTCCACTGGAATAAAGGTCCCAGTGCCCACCGCCATACCATGCTCAGTTGCCTTGCCCTTCAGTTGTTAAACATAATCGTGGGCGCCATGGATGTTCCCGGCGGCCTTTTGGGTTGCAACCCGGTGGGGCCCCGCTGGGCTCCAGAAACGGGCCCAGACGGCTTAATCGTTCCTGCCAATTACCAGGTTTGTGTGGACCTGGCCTATCCCGCCCGGGAGGTAAAACGGCCGGAAACGGTTGACGCCCGGGAGTTGCTCCCGGTAGGACCTTATGCCGCGCCTTTCTTCGAAGAGGTCATGCTCGCACCTGACCGCTACGGCTTACCCTACCAGCCGGAGATGCTCATCAGGTGCCACTCCAACGTAATGATGAGCACTTCCTGCCCGGAGCGGATTGCTGAAGTCCTTAAACGGATACCTTTCATCGTTTCCTTCTCACCTCAGATTGACGAAACGGCTGAGTTCGCTGACCTGGCCTTGCCTGATGCCTTTTTCCTGGAACGGGTTGCCCCTTTTCCAAACTACCCTGCCTATCGGGCTGCGGCCGGCCAGGGAGAATGGTACTGGGTGATCGGCCAGCCGGTTATGCCCCCAGCCGGTCAGGCCCGGTGCTGGCCTGAAGTACTCATAGAGCTGGCCCACCGCCTAAAGATAGAAGAAGACCTGTACACTATACTTAACACTATGTTCCAACTGAAGGAGCCATTCAAACTGGACGGTTCCAGTAAATATAATCTGGAAGAGATAACCGACCTGTGGGCAAAGTCGTTGTTCGGGCCGGAGCGAGATTGGAATTGGTTCAAGGAACATGGAATTCTTGTTTCCGGGAAAAAGGAGCTGAAACATGCCTACCCCAGGCCGTTCCTGGAGGCCCGGATTCCCCTGTACTTTGAACACTTTCTTAAGGTAGGCCAGGAGGTAAAAAAGGTTATTCAGGAGATGGGAATTGACTGGGACACCTCAGATTATCAAGCTCTTCCAGACTGGAAACCCTGCCCTGACTTCAAGGATAGTCCGGACCAAGATGAGCTTTATGCAGTCAATTATAAGCTGACCTTCCATACCTTCTGCAATACCCCGGATAACCCCTGGCTGGACGAATTGAGCCAGCATCACTCCTATGCTTATAAGATTCTGATTAACCGGCAGGTGGCTCGACGAAAAGGCATTAGCGACGGCGAAACCGTTTGGGTGGAATCATCTGCGGGAAAAGTTAAGGGTGAGGCCAGGATCACCGATTGCATCCACCCCGAGGTCCTAGGAATAGCCGGTACCTTTGGCCACTGGGCCAAAGAGATGCCCGTCGCCAAGGATAAGGGCCTCCATTACAACCGGCTGTTAGACTCCAGGCTCGACCGTCTGGATACATTGAGCGCGGCGCTGGATACCTGCGTTAAAGTAAAGGTCTATAAGGCATCTGGTTAAGAGTCAGGGTTGAGGGTTAGGGGACAACCCTTTGAAAAAGGTTGTCGTCTAAAACCATTGCCAGAGCAGCTGTTCTGCAGTTGCAAAAAAGCTGGAGTGGCATGGAAGGCAGGTTTCTAGCGGTGGGGTTTGTCCCCGCCCCCTGGTCATTTGCCAGGGACTTGCCTAGGCGCGACGCTTTAAATGGAAAGGAGGTTGATTATGGGTAAGCTGGTCATGTTTGTCGGTCTTTCGTTTTTCTTGGTCGTCGCAGGGGCGGATGCGGCTTTTGGCCAAGCGGTTTTAAAGGTGGGCACTATTCCCATCGTCCATGAGATGCCTTTGCATGCGGCCATTGCCAACGGATATTTTGCCCAGGAGGGGATAAAGGTTGAAACCCGGATAGTTGTTGGCGGCGCGAAGCTTATTCCCGCGCTGGCCGGGGGCTCCTTACAGATGGGTCACTCCGCCTACGTCTCGGTTTTTCCCGCCCGGGCGCGGGGTTTCGACATTAGCATAGTCTATCCCTACGTCCAGCAGCCGCCTGGCAGGGACAATTCGGCCATCGTGGTAAGGACAGATTCCGGGATTAATACCGCCAGGGATTTAGAGGGCAAGACCCTGGTGGTCAACGTAATCAAGAGCCTCAACTGGTTATACGCCACCGAGTGGATAAGCAGAAGTGGTCTGGACCCGAAAAAAGTGAAATGGACTGAGGTGCCGTTTCCCACCATGCTGGTCGCGCTGCGTACCAAAAGGGTGGATGGCGCTTATGCTACCGAGCCCTTCGTAACCATGGAGATGGAGAGGGGTGGCATGAAGATCATCGGCCGGCCATTCTCTGAGATCGACCCCGCGCCACAGATCTCCGGAATTGTAGCCATGGAAAAATGGCTTAAGGCCAACAAAGGGCTTGTAAAGCGTTTTGCCCGGGCGCTACGGAAAGGGACCGACTATGTAAATGCCCATCCGGAAAAATACGTTTCGCTCCTGAAGCGTTATACCCGCATGAAGCCCGAATGGGTGCCCAAGCTGATAATGCCCCAGTGGAAGTATCCCATAAACATCACCAGGTTGCAGGCGGCTTCAGACTTGGCCTTGAAATGGGGCCTGATCAGCAAGAAGCAGGACGTACGCAAGTTCGTCTGGCCCACCGCTTTGAAATAAACCAGGCGGGCGGCTGTCTAAGGTAGTTGTTACAAGGTAGTTGTTAAGGGTTTGTTTAGGGGGAACCCTTTAAAAAGGGTTCCCCCTAAATATCCGCCTTGTATACTTTACACAAGCTGCCGCGGCTGGGGTAGGCGCCGCAGATGGGGT
>JAZFTZ010000171.1:0-6530 GCA_036446955.1 Thermodesulfobacteriota bacterium | reverse complement strand
ATGTGTTAAACGGGGCGCCGGGCCAGGTTGCCTCCCCGGTAACCAGTATGTGGCGAGATATCAACGTGTTCAATGCGGTGGGCATACCGGCCATTACCTACGGCCCGGGAGCGGCAAGCGGGCGATTGTTGGCTGGAGCGCCTTACCTGGAAGTTGATGAGCTGATCAACGCGGCCCGGATCTACGCGCTGACTGCCCTGTATCTCTGTAACCAATCACAGAGATAGGTCTTTGGCATGGTGGAGATGGAACAATGAAGCTGCCCAAAAGACATGTCTTCGTATGCCTGGCCAAGTACTGCAAGGAGAATAAATCCGAGGCAATTTATGATCGACTGCGCGCGCTGGTTAGAGAGAGGGGGCTCAAGGAAATCACCGTCACTGGCTGTGGCTCGGTCGGCCTATGCGATGTCGGCCCAGCCTTAATCGTCTACCCTGAAGGGGTGTGGTACGTGGGGATTAAAGAGCAGGATCTGGGGGAGATAGTGGAGCAGCATCTAATAAAGGGCCAACCGGTCAACCGGCTTCGCTTGAGGCCGGACCACCCTGAAGAAGAACGCCGTCGAGCCTTTTACAATAAATTGATCCCCAGAGAGGATTTCACCGGGGACGAGGCCGTTAAGCTCGCGGAGCAGGACGGCTTTTCCGCCGACTGGGTGGAGCTGCAGATCAATACCGGGTTTCTGGAAGCGCCCGAGGGTGAAAGAAACCTCCGGGTCTCTAACAAGGGCAAGGCCAGGTACGGCGGATGACCGCTAGCCGGGTACCCCGGCGAAAAGGTAACTGCCCAAGAAGACGGAGAGGGCAAGGGCCGGGATTTTGCAAATAGCGGTATGAACATGAGCCGGGAGGTTAGAAAAAAATAGGCAAGTCTATCGTTTTGTGATAGCATTGTGATAGCATAATGTACTAACATCCAAGCGAGTTGCGGCCCAGGTCGTTGGTTCATGAGGGCGTGAGCAGTCTGTTTCATATAAGCTTTAGCGTTATCTCGGTCTGTTTCCTTCAAAAGGAGGGAAAAAGTGTCCGTTAAACCAATCTTGTTCTTTATCCTGGGTTTATTGGTGGTGGTTTTTGTAGTGCAAAACTCTTCTGCCACCGAGGTAAAGTTTCTCTTTTGGGAGACCGAAATATCTAAAGCGATAATAATATTTATCAGCCTGTTTGTGGGATTCGTGGCTGGCTTTTGGCCACACTGGCGGAAAGCTCGCCTTCCGAAGAAAACGGAAATAACGGAAGTAGTGGTTAAAGAGAAAGGGGATGAAAAATGAGTGTTCTGGCCTTCATTATCGCGGTTGTGGCACTGGTTATTGCAAGCTCTGCCTTCGCAAAATCCGGTGGAATAGCTTCCCTCAAAAAGGAAACCGCCGAAGCCCTGGCTCGCGTGGAGAAACGCCTGCGGGAGGAAAAGAAGCCGAGTTCCGAGGCCGGCTAAAAGAAAGGCGATATATCCTTCAAACGGGATTAAGCTCTTTCTGCTCAAACTGGTTGACCCCGGTTTCAACGTGGTTGTACCACGTCTATTCTTCCCAACGGAGCGCTGGTTTGCAACCTGGACGTGTAGGGGCAAATTATGCATAGCAGTATCTTTCCCACCAGCATCTGAGTTGATTCCAAATAGAAAATAGATAAGCAGAGAGGAGAGTTTTCTGTGGTTGATCAGTTTAACCTGATAGGTAAACCCGCCATCAGAGTAGATGGTTATGATAAGGTTACCGGCCGGGCTGTCTTTGGGTCTGACCTGAGCCGGCCTGGCGCTTTGTTCGGCAAGATCCTGCGCAGTCCTCATCCTCATGCTCGAATATTGAGGATAGATACCTCCCGGGCCCAGCGCAAGCCTGGGGTTAAGGCGGTGGTGACCGCGGCCGACACACCGAAGGCCGGGTACGGACCTTACCGCAAGGATAAGTATCCGCTGGCGGTGGATAAAGTGCGCTTCATTGGGGACGAGCTGGCCGCGCTGGCGGCCACAGACGAAGATCTGGCCGAGGAGGCCCTCGATTTGATTGACGTGGAGTATGAACCGTTACCCGCGGTCTTCGACCCTGAGGAAGCCATGACGCCCGCGGCTCCGCTCATTCATGAGCTGGAGAGGAATATCAGCTATGAGTTTCACGTAGCGCGCGGAGATATCGAGGCCGGATTTAAGAAAGCCAAGGTCATTGTAGAGGAGACCTACACCACCCCGTCAGTCCATCAATGTTATCTGGAACCTATCTCTTGCCTGGCTGAGATGGATCGCT
The DNA here is from genome assembly GCA_036446955.1 of Thermodesulfobacteriota bacterium. GTDB lineage: Bacteria > Desulfobacterota > JAZFTZ01 > JAZFTZ01 > JAZFTZ01 > JAZFTZ01. Next base: position 4,288 of record JAZFTZ010000171.1, on the reverse strand, counting down.
CCGGCAAGCTGCAGCTGCATGGGTCGTATAAAGACATCTTTGTCGTTCGCCACGCGGTTGCCTGCACGACCGGGATAGACGAGGGCAAGATCAGGGCGGTCCAGACTCACGTGGGCGGTGGCTTTGGCAGCCGGGGTTGTGACCTGTTCAGCTTTTTCGCGGCGGCCGCGCTGCTGGCCCGAAAGGCCGGTCGACCGGTAGTGATGCAGAACAGCCGCGACCTGGAGTTCCTGGCCGGCCGCCCCCGGGTGCCTGCCAAGATAAAGATAAAGCTGGGGCTTGACTCAGAAGGATTTCTGCTGGCCAAGCAGTCTAATATCATGGCCGATGCCGGTGCTTATACCGGGCTTGCCCCCCGCATCATGGAGACTATGACCAGGAGGGCGGATTGTATCTATCGCATGAGCAATGTGAAGAGTGACGCCGCTCTGATATTCACCAACAAGACGCCCAGCGGCGCGTTTCGCGGTTTCGGCAATCCCCAGATGACGTTCGCACTGGAATCTTCTCTGGATATGGCCGCGGCAGAGCTGTCAATGGATCCGGCTGAAGTGAGGTTCAAGAATGCGGCTCAAAAAGGGGACGTCACCATTCACGGCTGGCAACTGGCCAGTTGCGGGCTTAAAGAGTGCATCGGGAAGGCCGGAGAAGCCGCGTCCTGGAAGCAGAAGCGGGTTAACAAGAAGGCCGGCCAAGGTCTAGGCATGGGTTGTATGATCCATGTCAGCGGTCGGAGGCAGTCCGCGGGTTTTTTCGGTTCCCGGGCCTTCATCAAGGTTACCGAGGACGGCAAGATCAATGTCATCAGTGGCGAGGGCGAGCTGGGCCAGGGATGGTATACCGTGGCCGCCTTGATTGCCGCCGAGGAAATGGGTGTACCCGTGGAAGACGTCCAGGTGTTGATGCCTGATACCGATGTGGCCCCGTTCTGTTACGGTCCATTTTCTGACCGCACCACCATCCTGGGGGGAAATGCGGTCCGGATAGCCGTTCGGGACGCCAAGGATAAGCTCTTGAGCTTAGCTGGGGAAATGCTGGAAGCTAAGCCCGGTGACCTGGTTATTAACCAGGGAAATGTCCATGTCCGGGGGGTACCGGGCAAAGGGGTAGCTCTGGCCGAAGTAGCCAGCTTCGCGCTGACCCGCCGCAACGGCCAGCTCATCTGGGGCCAGGGAGATTACGACCCACCCAGCGAACTTCCCGACGCCACTTCCATTTATGGCAATGTGTCTACCTCCTATACCTTCGCCTCTCAGGTGGCCGAGGTCGAGGTCGATTCCCATACCGGAAAGGTGGTGGTGACCAATTTCGTCGGTGCCCATGACTTGGGGCGAGCTATCTTTCCTCAGGGCGCCGAGGGCCAGATAGAAGGGGCGACCGCGCAGGGAATCGGCTGGGGCATCTGGGAAAAACTTATCTTTAAAAACGGCCTGGTCATGAATCCCAACTTCCTGGATTATCGTGTTCCCACGGCTGCCGATATGCCATTGATCAGGCCGATATTAGTTGAGACAATAGACCCGTACGGCCCTTTTGGGGCCAAAGGGGTAGCTGAACCCGGTCTGGTGCCGGTGGCTCCGGCACTGGCCAACGCTATTTACCATGCTCTGGGGGTCAGAATAACCAGTCTTCCCATGACACCGGATAAGATTCTGAATGCGTTGGAGCGGAATCAGGGTAAAAATTTGGGAGGACCCCTTTAAAAAGGGTTTCCCCAGAGAAGAGATTTTATCTTTTATCCCTGGCTTTTCTCTCCAGGGCGCGGACTATCTTCTCGCCGCTGGCGGGTAGGTCGGTGATTCTCACTCCCACGGCATCCTGGATGGCGTTGAGGATGGCGGGCGCGGTGGATATAGTCGAGCCCTCGCCCGCTTCCTTGGCGCCGAATGGCCCTTCCGGCTCAACGGTCTCCACGATTATGTTTTTAATGGGCGGGGAGTCTAATATGAGCGGAGCCTTATACTCCAGATAGGAGGGATTCAGGCAACGGCCTTCCTCTAAGATCACCCTCTCCGATAGCGCGGCACCCGCGCCCATCAAAGCGCAGCCCTCCATTTGCCCCTCCACAAAGGTGGGGTTTATCGCCCGGCCACAATCGTGGGCCACCACCAGATTAAGGATGTTTACCCTTCCGGTCTTGGGGTCAACTTCTACCTCGGCCACGGTAGCACCGAAGCTGTACGCAGCGGACAGGTTTCCCATGGCTGTCCTCAAGTTGGGAAGCTCAAAAGCCATGCTGTAAAAGCCTCGCCCGATTATAGGCCGGCCGTCGGTAGCCAGCTGGCAGTATTTTATCGCCTCATCTATGGGCATCCCTATTTCCGGGCTTCCCACAACGTATACCCGGCGCTCTTTTGCCACCAGGTCTTCCGGGTTCGCCTCCAGCTTCTCCGCTATCACCTTAAACAGCTGTGCTTTGGCCTCAGCCGCGGCTGCCTTGACCGCGTTCCCGGTCCACAAGGTCACTCGGCTGGAAAAGCTACCCCTATCCAGCGGGGTTATCTCGGTATCCTGAACCACCACCCGGATATCTTCCAGTCCAACCCCGAATTCCTCGGCCACTATCTGAGCCAATACTGTGTTCGAACCCTGGCCAATGTCGGCCGCGCCGGTGAGCAGACTTACGCCGCCATCCTCATGTACCTTTACTATGGCCGAATGGCAAACGTACGGGTCCTGATTGACCCCGCTTAAGTAGGCATGGCAGCCAATGCCCAGGCCGTAATTGGCCTTCTTTTTTTTCCGCTTTTCACTCCAACCTGCGGCCGCGGTGGCTCTCTGGATGGCCTCGGTTAACCCGCAGCTGGTGATGTGTAGTTTGTGGGCCAGGGTGTCCCCCTGACTTACCGCGTTCTTTAACATCAGCTCGGGAGTATCCAGGCCCAAATCCCGGGCAATCATATCCAGCTGAGAGTCGGCCGCGAAGCGGCCTTGCATGCCGCCGTGCCCACGCATAGGGCCATTGGGCGGGTTGTTGGTATAGACCAGGTACGCGTCGCATTTTATATTGGGTATCTTGAACGCCCCATGCATAAAGGCAACGCATAAATAGACGGCAATGGGCCCGGTGCTGTTGTAAGCCCCGTTATCCACAACTATGTGCGAGGCCCGCGCGGTAAGGGTGCCGTCCCTTTTCACGCCGGTCTTCAAGGTCAGGGTCATCGGATGGCGGGTACGGGTGGCATGGAAGACCTCATCCCGGCTCAAGGCGATCTTAACCGGTCGGCCCGAGTGCTTGGAGAGGAGTGCGGCGCAAAACTCATGGGGTAAAAGTTCCGCCCGGGCGCCGAATCCACCGCCCACGTGAGGCAGCACAACCCGCACCTTGCTCTCGGGAATCTTAAACAGCCGGGCCAGGTTCATCCGTATTCGGTACGGGGTCTGACTGGCCGACCATATGGAGATGCGGCCGGAGGAATCAAACTGGGCCAGGCAGGTGTGAGGCTCCATGGTACAATGAGCCAGAGGAGATGTTCGGAAGGTGTCCTCCCGAATGTGGTCGGCTTGGGCAAACCCGGCCTCCACGTCCCCGGAATCAAGGTGGATCTCCCAGGCGGTGTTCCTTTCTTTTTCATGTATCAACGGGGCAGCTGCGTCCATCGCTTTCACGGGGTCGAAAAGCGCGGGCAGTTCCTCGTAATCCACCTTTATTAATTCCAGCGCCTCCTCGGCGATATCCTCATCAACCGCGGCCACAGCCGCCACCTCGTCGCCCACGTGCCGCACCTTTTCCACCACCAGGGGCTGCTTATCGAACAGGGTAGGGTCATTCAGTTCCTGTAACACGGTGTAGGTTATTCCGTAGGTATCCTGGCCGGTGACCACTGCCTTCACTCCGGGCAGGCGCTTGGCTCTCCCGGCGTCGATATTAACGATGAGGGCGTGGGAGTGAGGGCTGCGCAGAATCTTTCCATATATCATCTGGGGCAATACCAAATCGCCTGAATAGTTCGCCTCGCCGGTGGCCTTGCTCAGGCCATCTATTCGGGGCAACCTTTTTCCTACCACAGCTAATTCTTCCATTTGTCTATCATCCTGTTTTCAGACATCGCCAACAATTATAAACTTTCTCTGGGGAAAACCTTTTAAAAAAGGTTCTTCCCCAGACCCCTTTCCCAAACTTTATGCTAGGCCTGGAGTGTCCCGATTGTTATCGGGACGACTCCAGGCCTAGGACAAAATTTAGGAGGGGGGGCGGGGGCAACCCTTTTTAAAGGGGTCCCCCCGCAGAAAAGGTTTTCCCCAGAGAAAGTTTATAATTGTTGGCGATGTCTGAAAACAGGATGAT
>JAZFTZ010000170.1:0-9203 GCA_036446955.1 Thermodesulfobacteriota bacterium | reverse complement strand
AGGGTCGTTGGTTACGATAACGTCGCCCTCCTCCAGATCTTTGGCCCTGAACCTTTGAGTAAGCTGGCGCATGGTTATCTCGAAACCGGTGAGCAGCATAGGAGAATGGTGAGCCTGGGCTATGGTGTTACCCTTTTCGTCGAATACGGCACAGGCTATGTCCATGATCTCCTTTATTATGGTGGAGCGAGAGGTCCGAACCAGGGTATAGCCCATCTCGTCGGCTATCTGCTCCATGGCATAGCGAATTACCTGCATGGTCACCGGGTCAGCTTGGTAAGACATGACATCCCATCCTCATACAAACTGGTCAGCTAGCAACAACTATATTGCCGTAGGAATCGACCGTGGCACCGGTTTCCGGAAGCAGCACGGTGGCTGAAGCCGCCTCCTCTATTACTGCCGGCCCAGGGATCTGGTTGCCCGGTCTAAGCCTGTCTCGCTCGTATATCGGGGTTTGCACGAAACCCTGGGGATGGAAATAAACCGGTCTTCTGAATTTAAAAGCGCCCCGGGGTGGCCCCAAAGCAGGTTTGCCGGGACGTAAACGCACCGGGGGCGATTCTCCCAAGGCCGTTACCCGAACGTTTATGAACTCCACCCGCTCTTGGGAGGAGGAGTAAGCATACATCTTCTTATGCATGCGGTGGAAGCGAGCCAGCACCATCTTTACGTCTTTCTGGCTAAGCGCCTTCTTGCGGGGCACCGGTGTATTCAACTCATACGACTGCCCCTCATAGCGCAGATCGGCGTACCAGCTGAAGCGCATGTTCTCCAGGGCCACTCCCTCGGAGGCGAGCTGCTTTCTGCCTTTGTCCTCCAATTGAACCAGGGCCTGGGTAAGCTCTCCCGGGTCCACCCGGTCGGACCCTTTGGCCAGACTGGCGACGAAGTCGTGCCGGGCATCGGAAGTCAGCAGGCCCAGGGCGGAAAAATTAGCCGGGAAGATGGGAATCAGAACCCTGCTTATGCCGATCTCCTTGGCCAGGGAAACAGCGTGTAACGGTCCCGCGCCCCCGAAAGCGATCAAGGTAAACTCCCGGGGGTGATAACCTTTTTCAATGGAGTTTACACTGATACCTTTGACCATATTGGCGTCCACCAGTCTTATTATCCCCGCGGCGGCTTCGGTCACGCTCATCTTCACTTTCCGGGCTACATGCTTCTCGATGGCTCCCTCGGCTCGCTTGCGGCTGAGCTTAACCTGCCCCCCCAAAAAATAATCGGGATTTATCCGGCCTAGGATGAGGTTGGCATCGGTAACGGTAGGCAACTCACCGCCCCGGTGGTAACAGGCCGGGCCAGGATCCGCGCCCGAGCTATCCGGACCTACATTTAAGGCGCCCCCTTTGTCCACCCAGGCGATGCTGCCACCCCCCGCGCCTATGGTACTGAGCGCAACCACTGGGATCTTCACCGGTAACCCGGCAAAGCTTCCCTCGGAGGTAACCTTGGGCACACCTCCATCTATGAGGCTGATATCGAAGCTGGTACCGCCCATGTCGACAGTTATAAGCCGGGGGTTTCCAGTGAGTCGGCCCAGGAACGCGCCGGCCATAGCCCCTCCGACTGGCCCCGAGTTCACCGTGTTAACCGGCTGGCGCTTTGCCGCACTGGCGGTTATATGGCCACCGGAGGCCTGCATAATCTTTAAGGAGACCCGGCCAAACTTGCTTTTGAGCTCCTTCTCCAGGCTGTCTATATAGCTTTCCAAGATGGGCAAAAGATAGGCATTGATCACCACGGTCGAGGTGCGCTCATATTCCCTGAACTCGGGGGCAATCTCCGAGGAGATGGTAACATAGCTTTCCGGAAACTCCCGCTTAATAATCTCTTGGGCCTGTTGCTCGTGCTTGGGGTTAAGAAAAGAGAACAGAAAGGAGACCCCTATCGCCTCAACCTTTTCCTGCTTAAACAGGTTGGCCGCCTTCACCACCGAACCTTCATCCAGGGGCCTGACCACCTGGCCATCACTGCTGATTCGTTCTTTGGCCTCCTGTCTCAGGTAGCGAGGGACCAACGGGGGGGGATTATCCACCGAGAAATCGTAAATTCCGGCTGCCGGCCGTTGGATGCGGCCTATCTCCAGGACATCCCTGAATCCCTCGGTGGTTATCAGCCCGGTCTTTGCCCCCTTACGTTCAATCAACGCATTAGTGCCGATGGTGGTCCCGTGCACCAGGTAGTCGACCTTCGCCATAGACGCGCCGGCGATATCCAGAATCTTGGCGATGCCGGCCATGACCCCTTCGGCCAGCCGGCCAGGGGTGGTAAAAGTCTTAGTGTAGGAAATCTTCCGGGTGATATCGTCTATAAAAACCACATCAGTAAAAGTACCACCCACATCTATACCGATACGCATTTTACTCCCTGTCAAATCCGGATATCATCTTGACGCAATTGCATTTGTGGACGAGCGCTGAGCCCGACCTAGAGCAATCCTGTTTCATGGTCTTTGTTTCAACCCGGCCAGCTTTTCTCCAGTCTGGTAGTAATCTCCTCTGACCGCGGCCTTGGCCTCATCCTCATTTTCCTGGCTCCAGAAACCCAGGTTGTAGCCATGCCACAAGGCCTTGGGGGTGAGTTTAGGGAGTCCCAGTTCCTCCCAGATGGCCTTGGCCCGCTCCATGAATTCCTTATTGGGTAGTGAAACCGGAGGATAGTCCCACTTTCTGGTGGCGTCAATGAGAAGCGCGGAGGTATACTTTCGTCCCTCCATCAGGAATTCCCCAGAAGACCCGCTGAGAGGCTCAGCCGAGGGATCGAGCCCGAGATATTTCCCCTTGGCTATCTGCAGATCCAGGTGCGGCTGCATGCGGAAACTCAGCGCCCAAAACAAGGCATCAACATCCTTGGGATCGATATCCTCGTCCACGGCGATGAAGATCTTCCCCAGGTTAGGCGAGAAGCCGGCGGCACAATTTAACGCCTGCCAGGGCTGGGTGGGGCTGAGTTTCTTAATCCTTATCCCACAGATACCCTGACTGCCGCTTTCCTCGTGCAGCGCTACCTCCAGCAGGCCAGGGATATTGCAATCATACTTGAGGAACTTGTACAGATTGCCCTCAAATCCAGTTCGCCTTATCTTGCTGCTTTCACTGGGTGGACACTGACTTATGTAGGCATGATAAATTGGGTCCTTCCTGTGGGTGATGCAGGTTACCTCTAAATAGGGGCTTAAGTTTCTGATGCCCATGTAGCCAGTGTATTCTCCAAACGGGGCCTCGGGTTCCACCCAGTCGGTGGGCATGATGCCCTCGATGATGATTTCCGCCTCCGCGGGCACCTCCAAATCCACCGTCTTGGCCTTGACCAGTTTAACCGGCTCACCGCCGATGGCCCCGGCAACTGAATACTCATCGGTCCCATACGGTAATTTGGCCACCGAGACCAGACCCAGGCTGGGAGGACCACCCAGAACGATAGCCGCCTCCAACGGTTTTCCCAAGGCTTTGGATTTATACCAGTGGACCCCGAGGTGCTGGCTAGCGCCACAGTGAATGCCCAACCGGTTAGGTGCCTTCAGGTGAGCCCGATAGGTCCCCATGTTAAGGACGCCAGTCTCAGGGTCTCTGGTCACCCAGCCGGGAGCGGTTAAGAACGGGGCCGGGTCCAGGCCCGGGGTGGAGATGGGAATGGGCATGGCATCCAACCCGCTTCCTTCTCCAGCCAGGCCATCACCGCTATGAACCACCTCGTGCACCGGTCCGTCCTTCACCGTGACCGCGGCCAGCGGGTTGAGGCTGGCTTGAGCCCATTTTTCATGAATCTCTTCCGGCTCACAGTTCATAGCCAGGGCATAAATATCCCGGGAGGCGGCATGGGTTCCCACCGCCACCGGCATGGAGAATTTACGTCCCCGGACATCAACGACGTTTTCAAACAGGAAGGCCTTGCGCTCTCCCTCAGCCAACCCGCGAAATTGCCAGCGCACCAGGGGCATCAACTCGGTGTCCTTGTTGATCTCCCTTTTCACGCGCACTAGCTTTCCTTTAGCCTCCAGGGCAGCGATATATTCCCCCAAATTCCGGTAGTACATTCATCCCTCCTTAGCGAGCGGTGCGGTAAATAAATTGGCTCACATCTTGTTTCTTGTCTATCCAGCCGTAGCTGAACACCTTATCCGATATCCACTGGAGCTCCTTGACATCCACCTTCTTGGCAAAGTCTTTTATTCCTATCTTGCCAACAATACCTGGCTTCAGCCGGGTATACTTGAGCAGAAGCTTGCGGGCAGCCGCAGGATGGGCTTCCACCCAGTCTATACCGTTATGCATGCCCCGGGCGAATTTCTCCACTGAATCAGGATGGGCCTTCACCCACTTATTCAGAGCGGCAAAGATGGTGATCATGGCTCCCGGCCTAACCTCGTGGAAGTAGTCACCGAGAAACTTTACCTCAGGGTTACCCTTGAACGGGGTAACAAAAGGCTCCACCATGGCGCCGGCATCCACCTGCCGGTTCACGATTGCTAACCCTATGGCCGGGAAGCGTATCGACACCCACCTTATTTTGCTGGGATCGCCCCCGTCTTTTCTGACCGCCTCGGGTATGTATATGTCCAGGATGGACTTGGTGGAAGCAACGGCTATCCTCTTGCCCGCCAGGTCTCGCCAGCGGTTTATGCCTGAATCTTTCCTCACCATCATATAGTTAGTAAAAGGGGGTTTCTTGGGCTCAGTAACCCCGGCAGCCACGACGATAAAGTCAAAACCCCGCGCCTTGGACATAAGGAAGGAGGGCGGCGAGATACCGGTAATTTCCAGCGACCCACCGGCCACCGCTTCCAGTTTCTGACTGATCCGCCAGATGGGCACGGCATCCACATCCAGCCCCTGCTGGCGGAAGAAACCCTGATGCACCGCGGCGTACAATTGAAGGTAATCGGTAATGGGCGTCATTCCCACCCGCACCTTTGCTGGTTTAGTTTGAGCCTGGTTCTGCCCGATAAAGATGACGCCAACCAGCATCAGGCTGAGGAGAAAGAAAAATTGTCTCTTCATGATTATCCCTCCCTCATTGTTTGTTATGGGCTGACCTGTTCTTTTTATCTCTCAACGCCCTTAAAACCTTTTCCGGCGTTATAGGGGAATCGCTGATCCTGACCCCGACCGCGTCGTATACGGCATTGGCAATAGCCGCCGCGGTAGGGCATACCCCGGCGTCGGCCAACCCCTTGGCCCCGTAGGGCCCGTCCTTGTGGGGCAACTCCAGGATGATGATGGTAAAGGGGGGAAGGTCGGTCGAGGTCGGAATCAGGTAGTCCATAAAAGATGGATTTACTATTTTGCCCCCTTCGTACACCATATCCTCCATGAGCGCGCCGGAGATGCCGAACCCCAGACAACCCTGAATCTGAGCCTGGCAGTTCGACGGGTTGATGGCCTTACCAACGTCATGGGCGGCAGCCAAATTCAGGATATCGACCTCTCCGGTTTCATCATCAACAAAGACCTCAGCGCCATGGGCACAGTACATCCAGTAAGCGGTCGGTTTCTTGCTCTGCGCGGTCTCCACGTCCCACCACTCATCATCAGAGGTAAAGCTACCCCGGCCCAGGACGTATCCTCGCTTCATGGTATGGTGCTCGCTGGGAAGAAAGAGCTGCTCCAGGGTCAATCCCTTTTCCGGGCTGCCCTTTATTCGCACTCGCCCTTCAATGAGCTCTATGTCGCCGGGAGAGGCCTCCAGACGCTCGGCGGTCAGCTCGAAAAGACGCTCCTTGGCCTCCTTACAGGCCAGGCGCAGGGCGTTGCCCATGTGAAAAGTTATCCGGCTGCTGACCGAACCGAAGTCAAAGGGAGTGATGTCGGTGTCCGGGGTGGCAAAGGATATCGACTCCACCGGTAACTGGAGCTCCTCGGCCACAATTTGAGCCAGTGCGGTTTTTGATCCCTGGCCCTCGTCTACCGCGCTGCTTAAGACCTCCACCGTTCCATCCTCATTCATCATCACCACTGCGGCCGAGCTGGTGCGGGTATTGGTCATCTTATGAGCGCAGGCGATACCTCGCCCTCGGTTCCTGCCGGACTTGGGCTGGCCCCAGCCGATGGCTCGGCCTGCTTCCTCCAGAGTATCCCGCAGGCTGACGGAGTACAGGGTTTCGCCGGTATCCGATAAGGAGCCTTCCTGGTAGCCGTTCTTAAGCCTCAGCTCTAAAGGGTCGTGTCCTAGTTTTTCCGCGATGATATCGGTATGTTGCTCCACTGCCCAGGTTACCTGGGGGTCGCCAAAACCTCGATAGGGCCCGGCGTTGCATTTATTGGTATACACGCAATAAGAATCTATCTTGACATGGGGAATGACGTAGGCGCCCGCGGCCACAATGCCGGCATTTCGGCTCACCCCCTCGCCCTTCTCACTGTATGCCCCGGTATCCCAGACCACCTTAACTTCACGGGCGGTCAGTGTTCCATCCTTCTTTACCCCGGTTTTCACCGTTACCTGGGCGGGGTGACGGGTGGTGGAGGCGATAAACTCCTCCTCCCGGGTAAAGGTCATCTTAACCGGCCGGCCAGCGGTTTTCATGGCCAGGGCGGCCGCTATCATCTCCACCTTGGCCGAGGTCTTCCCGCCGAAGCCGCCACCGCAATAAGTGGTTATTAAGCGCACCTTGTTTAAAGGCAGGTTGAACGCCTCGGCCATCTCCGACCTTATCCGGCAGGGCGCCTGGGTGGTGGTCCACAAGGTTATTTTTCCTGCCGGGTCCACCTGGGCTATTCCCGCGTGAGGCTCCATATAGCAATGTTGCGCCTTCTGACTGCTGAAGGTATGCTCGAGGATGAAGTCGGCCTGCTTAAAGCCAACCTCCACGTCGCCGTGCCTGAGCTTAAAATGGTTCAGCACGTTGCTTCCCGGAATTACCCGGATGGTGGGACCATGCCTGTAACCGGCCAGCTCCTCATGGATGAGAGGCGCGGCCGGCTGCATGGCTTGACCCCCGTCGAATAAACCCGGCAATTCTTCATAATCCACCTGAATGAGGCTTACCGCCTCTTCAGCGATGTCCTGGCTCACCGCGGCCACCGCGGCCACCGGCTCTCCCACATAGCGCACCTTGTCCACCGCCAGAAAATAGGTATCCTTTATATCGGTGCCGTAGAGATGCATGGGCTGGCTCTTGGCGGTTATCACCGCCTTTACTCCAGGCAGCTTTTCCGCCCGGCTGACATCCAGATTTAAAATTCGGGCGTGCGGTAGTGGGCTTCGTAACACCTTGACATAAAGCATCCCGGGCATCTTCAAGTCGAAGCCGTAGACAGCCTGGCCGGTTACCTTCTCCAAGCCGTCCAATCGGGGAATACTCTTACCCACTATCTTGAGTTCTTTGTCCTCATTCATGAATCCATTCCTCAGGAGATGAAATCGCTCAGCTTTACCTTGTCCCAGCCCACCGGCCGGGCCCGGTCAAAGGCCCTCCTTTTCTCTGGTTTGGTGGTTGGCGGCTTGGTGGCATCGATACCCACTTTAGAGCCCACCCTGACCGGCACAGTCCCGGTCTTATCCAGGGGCAGCTTGATGTCGAAGGGGTGGTTTCGGGTATGGTCGATAATAAAGAAGTCCCGGGCGGGATGAGTCCGGTTGGATACCGCCCACATTACATCGCCGGGGTTATAGATATCCACATCCTCATCAACCGCGATGGCGATCTTGGCGTGGATGGTGGCCCCGGACAGAGCGGCCATAAGCACGTTCTTGGCCTGGCCCTCGTACTGAGGGGTGAACTGGACGATGATGGTAAAATGGCCAACCTCGGGCAGTATGTGGACGTCCTTGAGGTCTATGTACCCTTCCACCTCCTTTATGCGGTTATACAGGTAACTCTCTATCCCCAAAGCGGTGCATACCCCGATGTGCCCGGTCCAGTCAAGCTCGTAAATCGGCGCCCTTCTTGTGGTAATCGCCTTGACATTTACGATGGGCTCATTATAAATGGCCGGGTAATAGCCAGTCCATTCCGCCATCGGGCCCTCTTCCTCCCTAATACCTGGAGGCACCTCTCCCTCGATGATCGCCTCTGCATCCGCGGGAACCAGCAGGTCAACCGTCTCCGCGGGCACCACCCGTAAGGGTTCGCCGATGAACTTTCCCGCCAGCTCAAATTCGTCCAATTCGATGGGGCCAGCCCAGGTGCCGGCCAAATGAAAGCCGGGATGATGGCCGATAACGATGGCCACCGGCATGCTCTGGTTCATTCGCTCATATTTGCGATATATCTCCCAGGTATGTTTTCCTGGCACGCAGTAGATTCCGGTCTTATTAGCCGTCTTTATCTGAATCCTCAAGATGGCGGTGTTATATATGCCGCTATCCGGATCCCGGCATATGGTCTCGGAAAAGGTCAAGTAAGGGCCGGCATCCCGCTCGCACGGTTTCATTATGGGAAGCTTCCTCAAGTCTACCTCAGACCCCTTACAGACAACCTCCTTGACCGGGCCGGTGCTCACCTTCTCATACGGGATAAGGCTTTCCCGCGCCCGCCGACTGTATTCGGGCAGGACCTCCTGGGGCGTTACTCCTAAAGCCAGCGCCATGCGGGCCCGGCTCTCGATTATGCCCGCGGCCGCCTGCCATTGGGAAAAACCCGGCAACGACTCAAACAATATCGCCTTATCCGGCAAGGCCTGCCAGGTGAGCGCGCTCAGCTGGTTTTGAGGCTCAACCGGCTTCTTCACCCTTACAATCTGGTTTTCTCTCTCCAGCACCTCTATAAAAGAACGGAGATCCTTGGCCACGCTTTATCCTCCTGTTTCAGGCCGGGATTTAGATTCCGGCCAGAATTTTTTCCGCCTTTTTCAAAGCCTTCTCCGGAATATCCAACCGCTCGGGGAATGTCGCCGGCGGCGCCGGCCTGGTCGCGTCTATAATGGCCTTGGCTGAAACACCGTCCACTGAAGAGGGGTCCAGGGCAACCCCTTTCATGCCTGGAATAATGCGGACATCCTTATCCCATTGGGTACGGGTAGCGATGGCCCACCATACCTCTTTCTCATCAAAGATATCTATGTCCTCATCCACCACTATAATATACTTAACGGCATGCTTAACCGGCAGAGCAGTCAGTACACTTAAACCCTCTCCTTCCAGCTCCTTCCTTATTTGAACATAGGCATAGAACCGACAACAACCGGACAAGGGTAGATGCACGTTCTTTACTCCGGGCACAACCGCCCTGACCGCTCGATATATCCCCGCTTCAATAG
>JAZFTZ010000169.1:0-4787 GCA_036446955.1 Thermodesulfobacteriota bacterium | reverse complement strand
AAGGCCGCGGCCGAGAACAAATTCTGGAAGAAAAACGGCCTGGACGCGGAATGGGTCCCCTTTAAGGGCGCAACTCCCATGTTCAGAGCGGTGGCGGCTAAATCGATCGTCTACGGAATGGCCACCGGCACCGGCGCTATTCCCGCCGCGACCAGAGGGGTACCCGTGGTAATGGTCGCTGACTTGCAGTCGGCGGAGCTTTTTGTGTTGTACGTGCGCACGGACGGCAAAATCCGCAAGCCCAAGGACCTCAAAGGGGCCAAGATGGGCACTCCCCGACTGGGCGGCTCTACCCATGCCATGGCCCTCGTGGTAGCCAGGGCACATGGAATCGAGAAAGACGTAAAGATGGTGGCCACCGGCGGCATTCGGGGGTTGCTGGCCGGCTTGAAGACCGGGGTGGTCGATACCGCCATCGAGCCGGTCCATCTAATGATAAAAATGCAGCTGGCCGGTGATATACGGGAGTTGCTCCGCCTCGCGGATTATCATCCCAAGGAATGGGCGCACCACGTCCTATTCTCCACCAAGGAATTTATTCAAAAGAAGCCGGATACCCTCAAGCGGGCGGTGAAGGCCTCGCTTCAGGCGAACAACTACATCCAGGACAATCGCGCCTGGACAATAAAGACGATGAAGGAGACGTCCGGATTTTCCGAGGAAGCGATCAAACTCATCCTGAAAGACTACCGGTTCAGCCGGACCGGCCGACTCAGCCGAAAGGGAGTGAAAAACTTAAGAGACTTTCTTATTGAGTACGAGATCATCTCTAAAGCGAAAGCACCCCCGGTGGATGAGCTTTACACCGACAAGTTTCTTCCTTAGGGTTGACGCAGTCGCCAGAGATTCAGGTAAGGCGGCAATTGAACCGCTAAAGTAGCACACATTTAGCAAACGGTGAGCGGGTAGTTAGCTTAGGTTCTTATTCTTCAACGCGCTGAGCAGTTTTTCCTGGGTCAGGGGAAGCTCCTTTACTCTGACGCCGCTGGCCGCGTAGATGGCGTTAGCCAGAGCCGGTGCGGTTCCCGCGTTGGTTGGCTCCCCCATGCCTTTGGCCCCAAACGGGCCGCGCGGATGGATTGCCCCAACGAAGCCACAGCCGATATCGGGGACATCCAGGGCAGTAGATAATTTATAATCGGCCAGGTTGGTATTGACGGCTCTGCCGTTTTGCAGGCAGAGTTCCTCCCAGAGAGTGGTGCTTAGGCCCATAATGACGCCGCCTTCAATCTGGCCCTCGGACATCACCGGGTTAATGACTCGGCCGGCATCGTGGTAGGCGCTGACCTTCAACACGTTGACCTTTCCTGTCTCTTCGTCTAGCTCGACCTCGATAGCCTGGGCGCCATACATCCAGAACTCGGTGGGATGCTCACTATGGCCGGTCTCCGGGTCCAGAGGCACGAAGGCCTCGGTGGTGTATGAGCCGCAACCGAGCACCGGCCCTCCTTTTTGCACTTGATAGACCCGGTTGGCCTGGGCCAGAGGCACGTTCTTCTCCGGGCTGCCCTTAACGAAGATCTTTCCGTCTTTCGCTTCCAGATCCTCAGGATTGGCCTCCAACTGTTCGGCCGCGCTGGCAAACAACTTGGCCCTGGCATCCACGGCCGCCCGTCGCACTGCTTCCCCTCCACCGAAGGTAGCCCGGCTGCCGACGGTGGGATTATCGAAAGGAACAATATCTGTATCGGCCACAGCCAAAGTAACCGCGTCCACCGGTATACCCAGTACCTGGGCAGCGATTTGACATGCCACGGTATGGTACCCCTGGCCCATCTCAATGCCACCTGTAAGCACTACTGCGCTGCCATCCTCGTTAATCTTGACAAAGGCACCCGAAGGCGCGGGGGTGGAAGAGGTCTTATGAATGCAGGCAACCCCTTTTCCCCGACCGGGCACTTTTTTGTCCCATTCGATATCCTTGGCTACCGCCACCAGCGCCTCTTTCACCCCCACATGGTCCAGCCTTTGGCCGGAGGGATAGATGGTGCCTTCCTCGGCGAGGTTTCTCATTCGTAGCTCCAGCGGGTCCATGCCTAACCCCTCGGCCAGGATATCCATCTGAGACTCCAGTGCCCAGGCTATCTGGGGCACGCCAAATCCTCGGAATGGGGCACCAATGGGTTTGTTGGTATAAACGCAGTAGGAGTCTATCTTAACGTTGGGGATCTTATAGGGCCCGGCCGCACCGCAGCCCGCGCTCGTTGAGCAGACCGGGCCAGAGTCGCTATAGGCGCCGGTATCAAAGAGCAGCCTGACCTGCCGGGCTAAAATCTTTCCTTCTTTTGACACGCCGGTCCTAAGATCGATAATAGTGGGCTGTCTTACCACCGAGGAGCTAAACTCCTCGCTCCTAGTCAAGACCATTTTTACCGGCCGGCCATTGGTCTTTCTGGCTAAGGCCGCGGCCATCCCTTCGCAGGTCTTCACCGATGACTTGGCGCCGAAACCTCCACCCACATAATGGCTGATGACCCTGACCTTACTCATAGGAAGCTTGAACGCCGCGGTCAACTGAGCCCGCATTATGAAGGGACCTTGGCTGCTGGCCCAGAGGGTCAGTTTGCCCGAAGGGTCCCATTGGGCGATGCCTGTGTGGCACTCTAGGGGACAATGTTGGATCATCGGGGTGGAAAACCTATCCTCGCAAATCAGCTGGGACTGGTTAAACCCCTCCTCGACGTCCCCTCTTCTCAGCTTGAAATAGGAGCAAATATTGCTGTCCTTCATCGTATTAAATCCGGGCCGGGATTTATACTGGTTGATTTGTTCGTGGACTAAAGGCGCGCCGGGCTCCATGGCCTTTTCCGGGTCATAAAGCGCGGGTAGTTCCTGGTATTCGACTTCGATTAATTGCACCGCCTCCTGGGCTGTATCCTCGTCCACCGCGGCCACCGCGGCCACTGGTTCGCCGGGATAACGGACGACATCTACAGCAACGATGTACTGGTCCTCTATCACGCCGCCCAGAGGCGCGATCATGTCCCGGCCGGTTACCACCGCTTTGACGCCAGCCAGTCTTTCCGCCCGAGAGGTATCAATCCTCAAGATGCGGGCGTGAGGATGCGGACTCCTCAGCGCCCGGACCACCAGCATGCCGGGCATCAGGATATCGTCACAGAAGAGTGCCCCTCCTGAAACCTTAAGTCTTGCATCCACGCGAGGTACTGATTTGCCCACGGCATCCAATGCTTCCACCTTTTCCTCCTTATGACCCGGTAAAATATCTGATTACCACCTTGGTCTTAGACAAGAAAATGCCGGTAAAACTTGCCAATCCCGGAAATCTTACCGATTAAAAAATACCATAGACCTTTTATTCAACCCGGTCAAGGTCAAAGCTTCCCCGAGGACGGGGCCGCGGGTTTTTTGTGGGGGAAACCCTTTAAAAAGTGTTGTCCCCCACACCCCCTTCCTAAATTTTAGGTTATGTTTGGATTGGCGCTACCGCGCCAATCCAAACAGACTAGCTCGGGGCTAGGTGGGCCAGGGTGAGGGGTCTTCTCACAAGGCTTGACAAAAAGGACGCGGTTGCATATTGTAAGCCGCGCCTGTCTCAAAATAGTTATGGCAGACAGAGTTGACCAAGCGAAGATTGACGTGTTAGCGGCATGCTAGCGGCAATTTACAGGTTAGGCGTTGGGAGTAAGGATGAGCTTGAGAGAAGCACTTGCCCGGCTGGTTCCCAGGGAACTGAGGGCAGAGGGAATAAGGGGTCGCTATTCAACTCTTTTACTGGTGTCAGCATCCCATGCCGCCGGCCATGGTTATTTGGCCTTGATGCCCTTGATCTATCCCTTTTTAATGGTCGAACTCGATTTAAGCTATAGTCAGCTGGGACTTGTCCTCGCGGTAACCGGCATAGTCGGGGCCTTGTTTCAGTTTGTTTTTGGCGTGTTGGGCCGTTACTTCTTAAGAAAGTTTCTAATCGGTTTTGGCCTAGCCTTAATGTCGGTATCCGTGGGGCTGCTCTCGCTGGTGACCAACTTTGGTCAGTTTATCGCCTACAGCCTGCTACGGACAGTCGGCTCAAGTCCTCAACACCCGAATGGTAACTCTCTTCTCTTGGATTCTTTCGGCAAGAAGCATTATGGACGGGTCATTGCCTGGCACTTCGCCGGGGCCAACCTGGGGGCTGTCCTACTTCCCCCTCTGGGGGGCGCTCTGATCATCGCGTTTGGCTGGAAGTTCACCCTGCTCTTGGCCGCGCTACCCGGTTTGCTCATCAGCCTGCCCGTTTTTATGCTCATCCGGGAAAAGAAGGACACTGGCAAAGATGCGGGTACGGTACTTCCTCCCACGGTAATGCAAGAGCTCGGCAAAATAGTAAAAAACCGCCGACTGATGCTGGCCATGCTGGCTCAAACTATGGCCGCGGGTGGCAAAGGGGTCGGGGTTATAATGACCTTTGTGCCGCTATATCTGGCAAGGGATATGGGAATCTCCATCGTGCACGTCGGTGGTCTGCTGTCGGTCATGTTGCTGGGCAGTGTCTTGGGTCCTATCTTCCTGGGCCACCTGTCTGACCGATGGGGGAAGAGAAAACCGCTGATTCTGACAGTCTATATCTGTTCCACCTTCCTGGTCCTTCTGTTTGCAGCTACAGCAAAGTATGCCTTCGTCCTTCCCATCACCTTGTTCCTCATAGGAAATCTGGTATATGCCCAGAGTCCACTGCTCCAATCAATGATCGCCGACTTGACTCCGGCGGACTACTCCAAGGATATGGTGTTCGGATTCTTTTTCGCCATAAGCTACACTTTGGGCGCATTATGGGCCGCTTTCTT